>JANLHD010000113.1 GCA_024653865.1 archaeon
CCCTTGGAAAAGACCCGCAAAAAAGGCTCGATCAAGTCCTTCGCATAATCCTTGCGCGCACCGGGATTAAGGAAAATAATTTTAGGCTAAAGCTTTCCACAAACATGAGCCTAATGGGCGGCATGGGCTCCTCCGCGGCGCTTGCGGTATCAATTTTGCGCTGCCTAGATAAGCAATACTCGCTTGGGCTTTCTAACGAAAAAATGAACACAATTGCCTTCGAAGTGGAAAAAGTTTTCCACCAAAACCCCTCGGGAATAGACAACACCGTTTCCACATACGGTGGCATGATAAGGTTCACAAAAAAAGAGGGCGAAAACAAGGTCGAGCCGATCGAACTGGCAAACCCAATCGAAGTGGTGCTCGTGGACACGGGAACAATAGAGGACACCGGCCGCGCGGTTGAATTCGTCCGCACCCAAAAAGAAAAAGACCCAAAAAAATTTTCCGATATTTTTGAACAATACTCGGCACTCGAAAAAGAAGCCGAAAAAAACATAAGGCAGGCAAACTGGAAAGAAGCCGGAAAACTAATGGACAAAAACCAAAAGCTCCTCGAACAAATGAACCTGAGTTCAACGCAACTGGGCGAAATAATTTTTGCGGCAAAAAATGCGGGCGCGCTCGGGGCAAAGCTCACGGGCACGGGAAGGGGAGGAAACGCAATTGCGCTAACCCCCGGAAAAGCGCTCCAGGAGCGCGTCGCCAAAGCATGCTCCGACATAGGCTACAAAACCCACAAAATAAGCCTCGGAATCAAGGTTAAAAAATGAAAAACAACAAACAATACGGTGAAATAAAAAATGGCTAAAGGAATAGGCTTTGGGAAAACAATTCTTTTCGGGGAGCACTTCGTGGTTTACGGACTTCCCGGAATTGCGGGCGCAATCTCAAACAAAACAATCTGCGAGGCAACCCCCGCAAACGGATTCGAATTCGTGGATAAAAGGCCGGCGGTGGAAGGCTACAAACAAACAAAAAAAGCCGAAATCGCGAGCCAACTCGACGCAATAAAAAAGCGCTTCACAAAAAACATTTTGCAAAAGGGCGTGAAAATAACCCTTGCCGGAGACTTGGAGTGCGCATCCGGAATAGGCGCAAGCGCGGCGCTCGCCACTTCCATAGCACGCGCACTAAACGAATACTATGACTTAAACCTGGGCGATGACGAAGTGAACAAAATCGCCTTCGAAGCGGAAGAGGCGGGTTCGGGAAAAGGAAACGTCAGCGGCATAGACAACACCTGCTCAACCTACGGGGGAATGATTTCGTTCAAAAAAAACCTCGCCGCAGGGCAAAATAAAATCTCAACGCTCCGCGTAAAAAAACCCCTCAGAATTGTTTTGGCAAGCACGGGCATAACACAGGAAACAAAAAAAGTTGTCGCCGACGTAAAAAAAGAAAAAGAAAAAAACCCCGAAAGGTTCGAAAAAATCTTCTCCGAATATGAGCACCTATACACAAAAGCGATTGCCGCACTCAAGGAAGGCGACGAAGAAGGTATAGGAAAACTCATGAACCACAACCAAAAACTCCTCGAAGAAATAACCGTGAGCTCGCCTGAAATAGAGGAAATATGCCAAACCGCGCGCTCAAGCGGAGCGCTCGGGGCAAAGCTCACGGGCACCGGAAGGGGCGGCCTTGTAGTGTGCCTGGCAAAAGACCAAAAAAACCAGGAAAAAATAGCAAAGGCGATAACCCAAAAAGGGCTTGTGGCAAAAATCGCAGAATTGGGGTCCCAAAAATGAAGTCAACAGCAATAGCAAACTCGAACATAGCCCTCGTGAAATACTGGGGGAAGCGCGACGAAAAACTAATCCTTCCCACAAACTCGAGCATATCAATGACCCTTGACAAGCTCCACACCACAACCACAGTGGAATTCTCGCCCTCGCTAAAAGAGGACCAAATAAAAATCGACGGAAAAAAAATCTTAGGGGAAGAGGCAAAGCGGGTTTCGCAGCACCTTGGCCTTGTGCGCAAAATGAAAGGCGAAAACCTCTTCGCCAGAGTCGAGAGCGAAAACAACTTCCCCAAAGCCGCAGGCCTTGCAAGTTCCGCCTCGGCATTCGCCGCGCTCTCGCTTGCCGCAACAAAAGCAATTGGCTTTGCGCTTTCAAGGCGCGAGCTGAGCATTCTCGCAAGGCAGGGAAGCGGCAGCGCCTCTAGAAGCATCCAAGGCGGCTACAACGAATGGATGAAAGGAACAAAAGAAGACGGCTCCGATTCCTACTCAAAGCAAATCGCGCCACAAAGCCACTGGCAAGAACTTCGAATGCTCGTAACCGTTCTCACAACAAAAGAAAAAAAAGTCAAATCCCGCGCGGGAATGGCTCAAACCGTGGCAAACTCGCCGCTCTACAAAGCCTGGCTAGAAACCGTGGAAAAGGACCTCGAAACAGTGCGCTCATCCATACTTGAAAAAAGCCTTTTCCGCCTGGGGCCCTGCGCGGAACTAAACGCGCTCAAAATGCACTCCACAATGATGACAACGCAGCCGCACATAATGTACTGGGAACCAGAGAGCATTGCAATGATGAAAGAGGTGATGCAAATGCGCGAAGACGGAATTTCGGCATACTTCACAATGGACGGCGGGCCACAGGTGAAAATCCTCTGCCTCGAAAACGACGCAAAAAAAATCCAAAAACGCGCAAGCGAACTCAAGGGCGTGGAAAAAACAATCCTCTGCTCCGCGGGAGAAGACGCAAAAACAATTGAAAAAGGGCTGTTCTAAAGTGGGCGAGGAAATCCTGGCCATTGTAAATGAAAATGACGAAGTAATCGGCACGGCTGCGCGCAGCGAAGTGGAAGAAAAAGGCCTTTTGTACAGGTGCTCGGGGGTATACCCGATGCTAAACGGAAAATTCGTTCTCCAAAAAAGAAGCGCCACAAAAAAAATCAGGCCACAGCACTGGAGCATGGTAGAAGAAACCGTGAAAAGCGGCGAAACATACGAAGAAGCGGCACGAAGAGGCGTGCGCGAGGAAATGGGGCTCGAAGTTTTTGAATTGAAAGACGCGGGGAAAATAACCATTCGCGACGAGGAATACAACGACAACTTTATCCTAAAAATTTTCATCGCAAAATGCAAAGGCAAAATCAAAATAGACAAAAAAGAGGTGGCGCAGGCAAAGCAGGTCAGTGTTCGCGAGGCGGAAGAACTCGCAAAAACCAGCCAAAAAATAAGCCTTGGATTCCACAACACAATTGCAATGGCAAGGAGCTCCCTGAAATGATTTCAATCAGCGCCCCCGGAAAAATAATGCTCTCAGGGGAATGGAGCGTTCTCGAAAAGGGGAATTCTTGCATAGTGCTCGCGGTGAACAAAAGGGTTTTTGCGGAAATAAAAGAGGCAGAAAAAATAACCATAAAACTCACTGACTTCAACATAACAACAAGTGCTGTGCTCTCAGGAATAAAATTGCAATTCGATTCAAGCGATGAGAGGCTCGGCTTCACAAAGCACGCAATAGAAACCGCCCTGAACTACATCCAATCAAAAGGCCTTCGCATAAAAAAATTCTCGCTCTAAACCAAATCAGAAATAAGCAAAGTGGCTGTGAAAGGAAAGGAGGAAAAAATAGGCTTCGGCAGCTCCGCCGCCGCAAGCGTCGCAATCACGGCAGCGGCCCTCAAATTGCACGGAATCGGGATAGAAACACAAGGGGCGAAAGAAAAACTATTCAAGCTCGCAATCATCGCGCACTACAAGGCCCAGGGAAAAATTGGAAGCGGCTTTGACGTTGCCGCCTCGACTTTCGGCGGCGCACTGCACTACAAGCGCTTCGATTCTGCGTGGCTGGAAAACGAACTCGCAAAAAAGCCGCTCATCGAAGTTGTTGAAGAAAAGTGGCCGGGGCTTGAAACCAAAAACATCGAATTGCCAAAAAACATGGTTGTTCTGATAGGATACACCGGAAAAAGCGCCTCCACCACAGAGCTCGTGAAAAAAGTGCGCGAATTCAAAAAAATTTCCCCGGAAAAATACGACCAAATAATCGCCGGCATCTCAAGAGTCACGCAGGACCTAGAGGATGCGCTCGCACAAAAAAAAGAAACAGAAATACTTGCAATGATAGAGGCGAACAGGAAATTGCTATCCGAACTCTCACAAGAATCCGGGGCGGGGCTTGAAATCGAAGCCCACCGCAAAATGTCGCAAATTGCGGCCAAAAACGGCGCAATCGCAAAGTTCTCCGGGGCAGGCGGCGGGGACTGCTCGATTTGCGTTACGTTCTCGGAGAAAATCGCAAAAAAAATTGCGCGCGGATGGGAACAAAACGGCTACAAAATAGTCGACGCAAAAATCAGTTCCGAAGGCGCGAAAACAAAGTGAAACAAAAAAATCAGAAAGTTTAAATTCAAGATTTTCGTTTATTGTTATGCGCGCAAACCGAGGGGTTGGGCGAAACCCGTTCCTAAAAAATCTTGTTCGGATAGACAGCAAAAGGCGCTCTAGAAAGCCTAATGGTCAAAATTTACTCCGTGTTCGGGTGCCAAAAACAGTTCCTAAAACAAAAAAAGGAAAAAGCCGCAGGAATCAAAATCGCGAAAAAGTCAAAGACGAACTCTCCGGCTATTTTGATTTCTAAAAAATCCTAAAATTCACTTGAAAAAAAGCCTGCCATTAGAATCCGCAACAACCAATGCAACGGTCTCCTTGAACCACACCGGGTACTTGCCTGGCTGCGAGTGAATCTCATCAACCACAGCCTTTGCGGGGGCCTTGTGGATTTTGCCCGCGTGCTCCTTGTTCGGAATTATTTTGCCATCAAATCTCGTGAATGCGGCTAGGCAAAACTCGTTCTCACACGACCCGTCCCCATAATCCTTCTCATAAGAAAAACCATCCAAAACCGTTATTTTTGCC
>JANLHD010000116.1 GCA_024653865.1 archaeon
GGAGAAAAATTGCTTTTCGTCGAACTCGGCCTTAGCGCGGACACCAACTTCGCCGACCTCATTTCGCAAAACCACAACTACGCCTTCCTCTCAAGCAGCGACGCGCACTCGCCTTGGCCAAACAGGATGGGGCGCGAATTCAACCGCATAAAAATGGAAAAACCAGACTTCAAATCCCTCAAAATAGCGCTCGCGGAAAGGGAAGAAAAAATGGTGACGCTAAACGCCGGGCTAGACCCGCGCGAGGGAAAATACCACTGCACCGCGTGCAATTCGTGCTTCGCAAAATACGCAATCACGCAGGCCGAGGCATTGAAATGGAAGTGCATCAAATGCCAGGGGCAAATCAAAAGGGGTGTTAGGGACAGAATAGAAATGCTCGCGGACACAAAAACCGGGGCGCACCCAAAATTCAGGCCAACTTACATGCACCTTCTTCCGCTCGCGGAAATAATACAGTGCGCAACGGGCGCAAAAGGCGTGAACACAATCACGGTGCAATCAAAGTGGCGCGATTTCGTGGATAAATTCGGAAGCGAAATAAAAGTGCTCGTGGACGCAAAAGAAGAGGAGCTGCGCGAAGCAGACGGCGTTGCGGGCGAATACATAATAGCATTCAGAAAAGGCCTCGTGCACTACATCCCCGGAGGCGGAGGGGACTACGGAAAGCCCATCGTGTGCCTCTCAGAGGAAGAGTTCGCAAAAAAAGGAATCGAACTAAAAAAAGAGCTCGCGTGCGGCTCCGAAGCCTCGGACCAGAAAACCCTGGGGCAATTTAAATAAATAAAAAAAACGAACCAAAAAAACTTGAGAACCGAAAAATATCCGGCAAATTTTTTACGAAATTCACCTCACGTACGTGAGGCTGCCGGGCTCCTCGCCCTCTGCTTCCTCGAGCTGCTTGTTCAACTGCGAAAAGGCCTTCTCGATTTCCGCCGCGTCCTTCTCCATGGACTTCATTTCAATTTCGAAACCATACTTTGCAATCAAAAGCTCCAGGATTTTCTTCGCCGCGCCCGGGTCGCCGTAAATCAGGCGCGCATTTGTCTCGCCCATGAGGCACGCGCCATCAAGACCCTCGTCCTTTCCAATCCCAAGCAAAAGCCCTGCGGCGCCCGAAATCATGCCAACCGGCTTGTCGCTCACCGCGCCCACTTTTTTCCACTCGTCAAGTTTTTTCTTCGAGGTCGCGGCAACTATCACCCTAGGCGTCACGTGCATTCTGCGCTCGCCGATGTTGATTCCCGCAAGCGTGCAAATCTCGCCGACACCGATTTCTTTGAACCCCTTCACAAGCGCCCCCGAAAACTCGTAGTGCTCCTGCGAGGAACCAACCTTCGAATCAAGCATTGGCTGCACCGGCCCCGCGAGAAAAAGGTAATCCTTCCCATCGTAAGAATAATGGTAGACGTCGTCCTTTATCAAATCCACAATCCCGTTTTGCGTCTGCACGCTCGGGGGAAATGAATCCGAATAAACCTCCGCGACCTTCTCTGCCTTGAACTGCTTTAGCATGTAATCAACGCAGATTTTTCCGACCAACCCAATTCCCGGAAGGCCCGTGAACAGCACGGCGTTCTCAAACTTTTTTTTCTTCACCATTTTCAGGGTTGTTGGCATTACGAAACCACCTTCTCGAACTCTGTTTTGCCGCCCAAAGATTTTGCGCTCGACGCTATTTCATCCGAAACATCCTTGAGCAATTTTTCGGCCGACTTATAATCCGCAGAACTCACCTTAACCGCATATTTGCCCGAGCCCTCGTAAAAAATTTCAACCCTCTTTCCGCCCTTCTTCTGCCCGGCCTCGAGCGCCAATTTCACGGACTCGACCCCAGAAGGCCCCGGCATATTCAAAACAAGCCGCCCCCTAACGCTTTTTTCGGGAAGCTCGATGTTCTTCTCCACGAGCTCCTTTAAGGGAGCCACCCACTTTTTGGGAATGCCCTCAAGCGCATCATCGCCCTTCACAAGGATGAGCTGGAACGCATCATAGAGGGAATCGTGGCGCTCAAGAAGCGGCTCGGCAACCTCCGCCCACGCCGTGTCAAAATCTGTCTTGGTGTTTTCCGCAAGCAACTCGACGAGTTTTTGTGCACGCTTGCCCTGCTTGTAGCCCTCGATTTTAGAGCGCTGCTGGCTGGGCGAAACCTTGGTGAGGGAAATGTCAATCTGCCTTTTCTCTGGGTTCACCGCCAAAACCTTTCCCGCGCGGATCTGCCCCTCCTTGACAAAATTCCTTATGTTCTTGATCCAGCTCGAACTCACGTTGGAAATGTGCACAAAGCCCTGCATTCCCTCGTACTCCATGAGGTCAAGGAAAACTCCGTAATTGAGGACCTTGGAAATTTTTCCGATTACTATTTCCCCCGGCTCCGGCATCTCCTCGGTCAAACACAACACCCCTAAAAAAAATTACTCCAGTTCCTTGATTATCTTGGTCTTTGTCCTTATGCGCGAAGCCGTGGTCTGCGCCAAAACAGAATTGCACGCAAGGCACTTTGGCTGTCTTGATGCGGCGCTGAAAACATTCTGCTCATTGCCGCAGCCCTGGCACTTTAGCCTCAGAAATTTTGTCCTGGGCTTTGGAATCATGTCTTTTTTTGCAGTCATGTTTTTACCTCCGCTAGTTTTCTCTCTGAAAGAAGCTTTGCAATCTTAAGCGGCAGCCTCACAACGGAACCCTTTTCGAATGGCCCGTATTCCTTCATGTCGGTGCCGACAAATCCCGGGACGTCAGAAAGAATCTCAACGGAAAGATTATTTAAATCCTTCTCAGGGGCGCCCTTTTTGCCCCCCGATGGGTCCGCAAAGATTTCCTCAAGAACGCGATTGTGCTTTTTGATGGATGCGACCAATTCGCGGAAAAGCTTTTTTTCCTGCGACGCCATGTTAATGTCGTCCTCCTCGCCAGTGCGCGAGGTAACAAGGGCGTAATTCAATATTTTTTTTTCACGCAGTGCAAAAATTTCCTCCACCATTTTTTTCAGGTTCGTAAAGTCGCGCGAGCGCGTCGAAGAAAAATCCTTGAGCGAGTCGAGATAGGTCTTTTTTTCGCTCGAAATGAATTCATCGAGGAAATTGTAGAACTCCTGCTCGACGCTCGCAAGGCGGGTGGAATTTTTCTCAAGCCTGTGTATGCGCCTAATCTCATCGTACGAAAGCTCCAAATGCAATCACCCCAAATCAGCCCTTCCCCTAGAAAGCAGGTAAAAGGCAGCGTAGGCCGGCAACTCCTCCTCAGAAGAAGAGTATGGCCCGAGCCAATTTCCCCCAACATAAAACCTTGGGGCAGAAACATTAACAACCTTAACCCCGTGGGAGGGAAGCACAACCGATTCCGAGAGGGCGTCAAAACCCGCCAATTCCGCCTCAATAACCGGCATTGCCAAAAGCCCGGTGGAACCGTGGATTGTCGAAGGCACGCGTATTATCTTGTTGATGTCAACCGAGGTCTGGCGATCAACCCCCAAAACCTCGGAATCCGCGGCATATGAAAGCGCTGACTGCCAGAACTTTTCCGCCTTGACGCCCGGGGCCGAAAGCAGATTTCCGCGCTCCATTGCGGAAAAAACCGAGTCCTTTTCCGCGATTATTTTTTTGGCGGTCCTAACGGTTGTTGCGCCCATGACCGCGAGCAGCGAGGAATCATTAGCATCGATTGCCGCGCGCACATTCGAGAGGATTTTTTTCGCCCAGCCCCGAGACCGAGAATACGCAGGGCACGAGAATTTTTTTTTCTCGAAAAAAAATCCGAGGGCCTTTAGGTCCATGTTTGCGCCCGTGATGAAGTCCAAGAGTTCGAGGCGCGCCTTTTTTGAAAGCCCCTGTATTTCCTGCCCGCGGTAATGCACGTGAAAGCCCTTTGACCCGGAAAAATTTATCGGCACATCTCCCGAAAACCCGAAATCATTCCGCAGGATGCCCAAAAGTTTTTGCGTCTGCTTTTTTGTCTCGGAAATACATTCGGGGCACACCCATTCATCAACAGAAACGCCCATGCCACACTCGGTGCACTGCTCTATGTTTCCCTTGCCAGATGCGCCGCAGGATTTGCACTTCCACGAGTCATGGGACGCCTTGCAATCCGTCTGGATGTCATCGGCATCGAATTCCCAAATCAAATCCGCGCCAACCAGGGACTTCGCCTCCATCGGCCGTGCGACAGGGAACTCGTAGCGCGCCGCGGAATAAGAAATGTAAAACGGCGCGCGCTCACGCAAAAAGGAATTGAGTTCCTTTGGCGAGGAAAACGCGAGGTGGCGGCCGGAAATCTTTTTGCCCAGTTCGCCAAAGCCGAATTCGCGCGAAGCAATGTCCGGCACGGAGTCGAGCACAACCGATGAATAATAACCCTTGAGAAAACCCCTCAAAAACCCCTCGCGCTCCATAAAAACAAATTCCCCCGAAAACAATTAAAAACACGAGACAGCCGGTTGCGAGGCAAAAAAAGGCGAAAAAATATGCGCAAAAAAAACAAGTTTTTTGGCGAAAAAAATTCTCAAAAATAAGTTTTTGCGTGCCGAAATTTTGCGCGCGTTTTCATTTTTCGCTTACAACCGTTGGCGCCTGCTTTTCCTTTGAAACTTCGCGCCCATAAAATTGCACGGGATGCGTGACCGGGCAGTTTGCAACGCACAAATTGTAAGAGCGCATCTTGTCGCAGCTCGGCGCACTGTAATTTTTTTCCGCAACGGTCTTCACCTGGTAGCGCGTAACGTGCTCCTTGAAATTCGGGGTGGCCGAATACGCGGAAACGATTCCGTCCACGCCCATGCCAATAGAATTCAAAAACGTTGCCATCGCGAATCTGGCGGAGTGGTTCGCGTTCATCCCGGACGCGAGCTCGGAATAAATCTTTGCCATGCAAGGCGGGAACGATTCGGGAGCAACATCGCCGAAATCCGATTTGGAATATTTTTTCCTGATTGTTTCCGCAAACTGCTTCTCGAGCCTCGCCGCGAGGTCCGAAAGCCTCACGGGGGCACCCTTTGTCTCCACGGGCAGCGAATTTTGCAGCTCCTGTGAGAACACTAGCGAAATGAAGCGCGCAAAATCATTGCGGCCCAAAAAAACCTTGCCCCCCTCGAGTTCCGAATTCACGAGCTTCATGAAAGTCTCATCGAGCGAGGGCTTGAGGTAATCGGTGAGGCGCATTTCAGCAAAATGCCCCAAGCTTTCCGAAAGGCCCACCTTCAGGCGGAACTCGGACGCCATGTCCAAAAGCACCTCGTCCTTTTCCTGCTCAAGATTTTTGAAAACCGAATCCGAGCACATGGAGGAAAACTTGCGGTAAAGTTCGAGCCTGCCGATTAGCGACACCATTACCTTTGCCACCGGAAACGCGAGGATTTCATTGCGCAAAAGTTCGCGGCTCTCGCGGATTTCCGGGTAATAGGGCTTGTCGGTGAATGCGGCGGCCACCATCGATGCCGCGCGGGAAATTATCTGGTCGGAAACCGAGTCCAAGGTTAGGCCCGAGTCCTTCACCACATGCCTTGCCGTACCCGAGAAGGGATATTTTTGCGCAAATCGCAGTTCCTGCACGGAAAACATTTTCAATCACAACAGCATGTGGGCAAGGTAAAACTTGAGTTCGCTTTTGCCTATGTTGTAGCTCACCTTCATCGGGGAATCGCTTTTCATCTCGATTTTTATCTGCGAATCCGGGTCCGCCTCCTTCACTATGTTCTGGAGGTAGGTAAGCGAATACTTCGAGACGACATCTGATTTTGACTTCACCTTCACATCCTTTGCCTGCGAGGAATTCGCGTTCAAATTTCCCGCGGTGCCCTTTGATTCGAGCAAAAATTCGTTCCCGCTAGTCTTTAGCATTATGCTCGAACTGAAAAGCGACGCGTCCTTTAGCGCCTCGCGGAAAACGCGCGAATTGATTTCCACCACCGCATCATAATCGGTTTCCGGAAGCCTTTGCTCCTCCTCGGAAACATCAATGAGCGGGAGGCGAAATTTCCTGTACAGTTCGCCGGTGAACTCTATGCTCATTTCCGAATCATCCAAATCAAGGCTCACCTTGTCCTTGGGGAGTGCGCGCGAAATAATCTTGTTCAATTCCGAAAGGTTGATTCCGACAAACGAGGGCTCTATGTCAAAGGACTCGAAAACCGAGCGCCCGACAAAGTAATCGACAAGGACTATCTGGCTCGGGTCGATTGCCCTGAAATGCAGCCCTTTTTCATTGAACCTAAAGTTCCCTTCCGGAATAAAAGAGGAAATAGCCTCTATTCCGGACTTGAAAAGCCCAACCTCGCCCAGCCGAATCATTTAAACCAAAACCCTTATGAAAAAGATTGAGCCACTAATGGTTTAAATCCTTTTGCGACACAATTCACTCCGAATGGCAATGAAATTCTATATAGGCTCGGACCACGCCGGATACGACACAAAAGAGAAGCTCCAGCGCTATTTGCAAAGAAAAGGCATTGAGACCGTGGATTTGGGGGCGCATTCAAAAGAGCGCGTTGATTACCCGGATTTTGCCCAAAAGGTCGCAAAAAAGGTCGCAAAGGACAAGGGCTCGTTCGGGCTATTGGTGTGCGGCACGGGAATTGGAATGAGCATGGCCGCGAACAAGGTCAAAGGAATCAGGGCCGCGAACCCTTTTGATTCATACACCGCAAAAAAAGCAAGAGAGCACAACGACGCGAACATCATTTGCCTGGGCGGAAGAAGCTACGATGCCCGCAGGGCGTCCTCGATACTTGGCGCATTTATTTCGGCAAAACCCGGCAAAGAAAAAAGGCACAAGGCGCGCGTTGCGAAGATAATGAAGCTCGAAAAAAAACAATAAACAACAAACCGAAAAAAAGTCGACCTAATTGTTGCAAATTAGTTTTTGCAAATTTTTTGTAAATTAATCCGACTCGATTCTTGGCGCGAGGAAATAAGTGAACCTTCCCTCGCCCACCGAGTACTGCACCTCTACGGGCGCATTTGTCTTGAGCTTTAAAGTTACCTCGGTGTCCGAAGAGGCGGCCTTTATTATGCTCACCATGTAATCGAGGGGGAACATCGCGCTCGTGGGCTCCGTTGCCTTCAGCGCAATCACGCCCTCGTCCTTCGCGCCATAAACATTCTCAAGCTTGCCCTTGCTCGAACTCGCCCTCACCTTGAAATAATCATCCTCGATGGAAAGCGTGATGTGCGTGGAAATAAGGTTCGCGTCCTTGAAAGAATCCGAAAGCGCGTCCGCACGCACCTTGACCTCGGATTCGAAATCAATCCGCGGAAGCGGAAGGTCGGAGGTCGAAATGTCAAGAAGGGGAATGTCAAAGCTCCTCTTAGACTTTCCCACAAAAATTATTTTGAGGGTTGAATTGTCCCCGGAAATCAGGAGCTCGATTTTATCCGAACTCTTTGCGCGCGAAACAACCTGGCTCAAATAATTCAAATCAAGGCCTATTTTGGTCGCCTCTTTTGCGTCGAATTTGCTGAAGCCCTTTTTCGGCAATCGGAAGTCAACGAGCGAAATCTGGCTCGGGTCCGTCGCCTTGAGCCCAAGGCCATTCTCATCAATGACAAATTCGGCCTCGTCAACGAGCACGGCTATCCCGTCAACAAACCTCTTGAAAACCGATGCGTCGTCAAAAACAAGATGCATAAATGCCACCTGAACTAAATGCGGTGGCGAATGTTTTAAAACAGTTCACCCAAGCAAAAGCCCGGCGCGCGCCGCGGGGTCAAAAGTGGTTGCGCACTCCCAATAAGAAACCCGCTTTTTTTGGGATATTGAAGCGCAATTAACGAGCCAGGGAAGGTCATCAAACAACAAAAGCTTCACCTGCCCGACAATCGGAACATGGAAGAGGTATTTGCCCTTGACCGCGCCGGCCGGAACTGGAAGTGAGGTTATGCAGTGCTGCGGGCAATCCTGGTCTATGCGCAAATTGTTGTCGCCCATTGTAATCAAAAAATCGCCATCGGGGGCCTTGAGGAGCAGGACCGCGCGGTGGATTATGACCTGGTATCGAAGGGGGGAATAATAAACAACAATCGGGCCGTTCGAGCCAAACTCATAATCAACCCCATCAATGCGCAAAGCTGCCTGCCTATACGCGCCGCTTGGAAGCTGGCGCGAACCTATCTGCGCGAACTCCGAGAGGGGTTTTCCAGCAATCGGAAAATCGACAACTGCCTGCGCAACATCAAGGCTGCCATGGCCGCTAAGAACCACGACATCGCCCCTGTAAAAAACAGGCTCCATGGAACCCGAGTAAACAATCACAAGAGGGTTCGTGGTGCCGAGCAAAAATGCGAGGATGAAATTGTAGAGGATGAACGCGAACGCGAACGCGAATACAACGTAAACTATTGTTTCAATTGTCTTGTCGTGCCCTGGGTTCACGCGGGGCATCACATACAAGTCGACATACGTGAATGGGTCCAGCCATTTTAGTTTTTCCCGAATGCTTGGCATGAGAAAACAATTGCCCAAAAGTGTTTATAATTGCCCGGGTTTACTTGAGGGCCTTTTTCACGGACTTGTCGAAATCCGAAAGCTCTGACTCGATTTCTTTGCACGCGTCCTCGAGCGCCTTTTTCGGCGACTTGCCCTTTGTCTTCACGACAAACCGCGCGGACCTGTCGAGCGGGTGGTCAAGAACGTATGAAACGAACTCAACATCCTTGTTGTCCAGGAGCTTTTGCTTCAAAAGGCCGGGAAAGGAATGCCTTTCGCCCTCGACCAAAAACTCGGCGCTTTCCTTTTCATTCTTCAAAACAGTTACCTTCAAACCAATTCACCTCAACATATAAAAACTGGAAATCTTCCTCTGTTCGGAATCCCCCGTGCTCGGGTCCCTCAATTTTCCGTCAATCAAAATCAAGGGCTTTCTTGACCTCGTGCCGAACGCCTTTATCACTCCCAAATCAGGGGACTTTGTCTCAAGCTCGACACCATAAGGCGTCACTTCCATGACCCTCGCCCGCACAATATCGCCGGCCCTATAAGTGTCCGAAACGCTCTCGACAAAATTGTTCGCGATATTTCGCACGGAAATCGATGCCATGCTATTGTGCACAACAAGGCTCTTGCCATCGCGCTCCGCCTGCTTGATTTCCACAAGCGCGGCATTGGGCTTTATTGCACTCACAACGCAGATTGCTATCGAGCCGCGCTGGATGATTTTCTTCTCGTCCTTGAGCGAACTCACGCTTGCCTCGTGGGTTTGCGCATCAAGCGCCTTATACCCTATTGATTCGGCAAAAACCTTGCCGTCATCATCGCTATAAGAGTTCTTTCCCGCCATGAACTCCTCCTCAAAAGAGAGAAAAGAACCCGGAAAAACCAATTCTTGCTTGTCCAAACTAAAAACCTCCAAAATCAGGGCGCATTTATTGTTGCTTTGACAAACCAATTTCCCCCCAGAAATATATTTAAACCACTACGCCTCTATTCGCTTAGAATGGTCCTCGAATCCCTAGCCAGCCTATCTATTGTCGAAAAACGCCCGATTTCACTGTTATTCGTGGCCTTTCTTGTTACAAGCGTTGGAATGTTCGCCGCATACAGGCTCTTTCCGGAAAGCAGCGCCGTGCTCACAATAGCATTCACAACACTTGTTTTCATGCCAATAATGCACTCGCTCTTCATAAAAGAGGAAGAAGGCGAAGTGGATGAAAAGGACGTTCCTTTCGCATTCATTGCAACCCATTTCAACCTCATAAAGGTCTACACATGGATTTTCATAGGAATGATTGTGGCTTTTAGCTTTTGGGCGGTCATGCTTCCCGAAGCAAACGACGATTGCTCCGGCTTCGGGTGCTTTGTGCCCGACAGGCAAACGGTATTCTCGGAGCAAAAAAAGGTGTATTCATTCATCACAGGAAAAGCCGTCGGAACCGACGAATGCTTTTCCCCCGCCACCAGCGGATTTGGCGCATGCTTTGAACTCATATTCGCAAACAACCTCTGGGTTTTGGTGCTCGCAATAATCTTCTCATTCATTTGGGGGGCAGGAGCCCTCTTTTTGCTCGGATGGCAGGCATCCGTAATAGGGTATTTCATAGGATTGGAAATCACGAGCAAAAGCCTCGAGGCCGGACTTTTGAGGGCAATAAGCTTTTTGCCGCACGGCATTCCCGAAATAATGGCATACTTCATTGCCGCGCTTGCGGGAGGAATAATTTCAGTGGCAATTTCAAAGCAAAAATTCAAGCCACATGAAATAAGGATAGTTTTGGTGGACACGGTTCTATTGCTTCTGCTAGCCGCCGTAACTCTGCTAATAGGCGCATTCATTGAAACCGCGGCAATACTCGAGGACGCGCTCATGGCGACACTTGGAATGACCTCATTTGCACTGCTCTACTTTATACTCTACATTCCAAGCGTGCGCTACAAATTGGACAAAATAAGAAAACAGCACGCGCAAACCACGCAAATTATTTCCTAAAAAGCTTTTTCGATTCGGGCGCTATTCTTTTTTCTTTTTCTTCTGCGCACCCTTCACTATTTCCTTCACAACCGGCGCGTACTTTTCCATCAGGCCCTCTATATCGTCCTCGGAGAGCCTGCGCGAAGAGAGGCTCTTTGCAAGACTTGTGAGTTCCATGGGGAAAATGAATTTCGTGCTCTTGCCCTCGCCGAGTTTCTCAAGCGCCTTCACATAATAATACGCAAGCGCCCTGTCGCTTAGCTGTTCCGCCGCCGCCTTCACGGCCTCTATTTCCGCCTGCTGCGCCTTCGCACCCTCCATTCTCGCGAGCTTTCTTTGCACCGCCGCCTTTTGCTCGTGCATCGACTCAAGGACGGTGCGCGGAATATTGATGTCCTTGATTGACGCCTCGGCAACAACAACACCCCACTGCTTTGCGAGCTTCTCAAGGCCCTCGCGCAAAGAAACATTCAATCCCTCTATCTGCGAAATGAGCTCGTTCAATTCAAGCGAACCCGCCTTGTCGCGGATAAGGCCTATCACATACAGCTTTGATGCCTCGACATAATTGTCAACCTGCACAACGCTGTTGATGACCGAGGCATTGTCCTTGTTCACACGGATAAAAATAACGGCATCAATTACGACCTCAATGTTGTCCTTTGTAATTATGTCCTGCTTGGGAATGTCGATTGCCCTTGTGCGCAAATCAACCCGAACCATGCTCTCAAACGGCGGAAAAATAACCGTCCAGCCAGGCCCGCCAACACGCGATACCTTTCCAAAAGTGAAAATCACCGCCCTCTCATAATCCTTTAGCATAATCAGGTAATCGAACCTCGCGATAAGGAACATCACGACTATCGCCAAAACAATCAGGGGAAGATTTTGCACCACAATATCCGCATTCTGAATGAGGATAAAAACAACGCCAACCACAACCGCCACAAGAACCAGGAAAACAACCTGCTTTACGCCTTTTCCTTCCAACTAAACCCCACCCGAAAAAAACAAATACTTTCTATTGGACTAATTTATATACGCATTAAACTATTTATATTGGAATTGGCGCATATTACGTATAAATAGGTTTCGAGATGGTGAAAAAATGCAGGAAAGCCGCAACATCCTTGTAGTGAACGTGGATAGGGACAACGACCTGGGGAAAAAAGCAGGCGTGGATGGCCCCATAATCGGCAAGCAGGACTGCATGAAGGCCGCGGCAAAACTCGCACTCGCCGACCCGACGGACTCGGACTCAAACAGCATATTCGGCGCCGTGGCAAAATTCGACGAAATAAAAAAGAATTACAACGCGCAGGTCGCCATACTCACCGGCCAGGGAAAAACCGGGTTCGAATCCGACCACAAAATTATAGAGCAATTGGACAAGGTCCTCGACAAATTCCCCGCAACCGGCTTTGTCCTCGTGACCGACGGGGCGGAGGACGACCAGGTCATCCCGATCCTGCAGGGCCGCGCGCCAATCATTTCCAAAGAAACAATTATTGTAAAGCAGGCATCCGAAGTCGAGAGCACCTATTACACAATAAAGCAGGCGCTAAACGACCCGGACTTCGCAAGGACATTCATACTCGTGCCGGGCATAATAGTTTTGCTTTGGGGAATACTTGCATTCGCGGACGCGGAAAAACTCTTCTTCCAAAGCATGCTCCTAATAGTCGGGGCATACCTCGTGCTCAAAGGCACCGGGCTTGAGCACAGAATTGCGGGCGCGGTCTCAACGGTCGCAAAAAGCATTTCCCTGCAAAGGGTGAGCTTTCCCTTCTACCTGATGACAATACTCTTGTTCTTCATAGGAATATGGGCGAGCTTTGTTGAAATCAACACATCAGGAAGAACCCTCTTCCTTAGGGCATCAACTGCAATGGGGCAAATACTTTTCTTCCTGGCAATAAGTTCCATATCATTTCTTGTGGGAAAAAGCGTGGATGCAATACAGCTCAAAAAGGCGTTCCACATCAGGCGCTACTTCGTGACCGGGGCCGCGGTGTTCATACTGTGGTTCATACTCGACGCGGGAAGGCAGGTAATAGTGGGCGAACCGCACGCGGACCTTGGTTGGTTCGGAATGAACGTGCTCATAGGATTCACCTTCGGCCTAATCACCTACAAGATTTCACAGGTGCTTGATTTGCGCAAAAAAATCACGACGCTACTAATAGGCCTGCCGGTGTACTCAAGCGACGGCAAATGGATTGGCGAGGTTGAAAAAATCAACCGCAAGGACAGCATCCTCTACAAGAACAAGCAAAGCAACAAGCTCGTGAAACTTACAGAAGGCCAATTCATGCTAAACGAAGGAAAAGTCCAGGTAACGCCCCAGGGAAAATAAAAAATTTAAAATAAAAAAAATTGCTTCTCATACTACTGGCGTGTGGCCCATAACTCGCGGAATGCTCACCTTCAAAAGCTTTGAAAGGCTCGAGAGCAACTTTGTTCTCCCGGGGCTTTGCACAAACGCGTGCGCCAAAACATCCGAGAGATTTGTCACAGGAATTAGCCTAATCAATTTTGCCCTCTCCGGAGAAAGAACAACATCCGCCTCGTTCGCCTTGGGGATAATGACCTCCTTAAAGCCGGCATCAATTGCAGCATTCACCTTTGCGGTGACTCCGCCCACGGGAAGGACCTCCCCGCGAACGCTCAAAGAACCTGTCATGGCAAGCCCCTGCTTTACCGGAATGCCCTCGAGCGCCGAAACAACCGCGGTCGCAACGCTAACCGAAGCAGAGTCCCCCTCCACGCCGCTGTATGATTGAAGGAACTGGATGTGGACATCATTCTTGCTTATGTCCTTGCCCGAAAGCTTCTTTATGATTGCCGAAACATTCTGCACCGCCTCCTTTGCGATTTCACCGAGCTTTCCCGTGGCAATTATGCGCCCTTCCGCGCTTGACTGTGAAGGCGCAATCTCCGCCTCAATTGGCATAATCAAACCCGCGTCGCCGTCAGCCATCACCGCAAGGCCATTCACCCTCCCGATTGCCGCGCCCTCGTGGAGGTAAACATCATAATCCTTCTTGTTCTCGATTATTTTTTCAACCATCTGCTGCTCAAGCGTGCGCGCCGCCATCTTTGCCTCGAGCACATCCTGCCGCGAAACAAGCTTGTGGTTTTTTTCCTTCGCAAGGTCGCCCGCGGCGCGCACAAGACCGCCCAAATCCCGCAGCTTTAGGGTCAATTTGCTCTTCCTGCCCGCGCGCCTTCTCGCCTCGAAAATTATTTCCCCCACCGCGCCCATTTCAAAGTGCGGTATTTTGCCGTCCTTCTCAACCTCCTGCGCAACGAACTGCACTATCTTGTTGCGGTTCTCGACATTATCCTCCATGTCAACATTCATGTAGGCCTCATAACCATAACCGCGAATCCTGCTCCTAAGCGCGGGATGAACCTTCTCCAAATCATGGTAACTTCCCGCGGCCGCGAGCACGAAATCGCACGGAATCGGATCGGTCCTTGTCATGGCACCAGAAGACATCTCGCTCTGGCCGGTTATGCTGTAGCGCTTTTCCTGCATCGCGGTCAAAAGTTCCTGCTGGCTTTTCATGGAAAGCGTCGCAATCTCATCAATGAACAAAACCCCGCCCGAAGCCTTGTGAATCATACCCGGCTCAACCCGAAGGTGCGCGGGAGTTCCAAGGCCGCCACTTTGCAAAGGATCGTGGCGCACATCGCCAAGCAGTGCCCCCGCCCTTGCGCCGGTTGCCTCGAAAAACGGCGCAATTTTCTTGCTCTCATTGTTGATCAAAAGCTTGGGAGAAACCCCGCCGCCCTTGACACGCACCTGCGCGCCCAAGGCAAAGCCAACCATCAAAAAACCGCCCAAAATAAGGGTTGCCGCATAAACAACATCAGGAACAAAACCCATGGTCCAAATCACGTAACTCAAAATGAACCAGCCAAGCGGAAGCACAAGGCCCAAAAGGCGCATATTGTCCTCCTGCGCCTTCCCCTCAAGGCGCGATTGCTCGAGGATTTTTTTTCCCTCACCTGCTTTCACCGTGCGAATCTTCGGGTTATTCTGGTCCTCCTCATTCGGGTAAACCAAAACATCCACGAGGCGCGAAAGCGGCATTATCTCCGACATCGCCTTTGCGAGCATTGATTTTCCCGTGCCCGGAATTCCGATAAGCAGGACGTTTCTTCTCTGGATTGCGGCCTTGCGAATAAGCTCCACGGTCTTATCCTGCCCGATTATTTGCTCCATTAGCAATTTGGGCACTTTTACCTCTTTTGTCGAAGCAAGACTCAGAAGGTCAATCATACTACTAATGCACTCCTAAGGAATTAAATAGTTTGCCTGAAACTTATGAAAAAAGCTAACCAAAACACAAGAAATCGGCAAAGGCTACAAACGCAATCACTGTACAAAATTCTTACACCCCAATTCATTCAAATTTTTCGCTTTTTTGGCAATTGGATTAATTTTGGCAAAAATTTTGATTAGTTCGGATTAATTTGGATTAATAATAATTGCCACGCAATACTTTTCCATGAGCGCACAGACAAAAATAGTTTTTCTGGGCACGAGCGCGAGCGTCCCCACAAAAAACCGCAACCTCTCCAGCATAGCCATCCGCTTTGCGGGAGAATGGCTCCTCTTCGACGCGCCCGAAGGCTGCCAGAGGCAAATGATAAAGGCGGGCGTATCATATCTCAAAGTTGAAAGCGTTTTCATTTCCCACTTCCACGCAGACCACTTCCTAGGGCTAGGCGGGCTTCTTGCCAC
>JANLHD010000117.1 GCA_024653865.1 archaeon
CACCATGAAGAGCATTGATGCCATGAGCGGCGGGGAAAAGAGCCTCACAGCACTCGCTTTTCTCTTTGCAATCCAGAGTTTCGAGCCCGCGCCGTTCTACATTTTCGACGAGGTTGATGCCGCGCTCGACAAGGAGAATTCCATAAAGGTCGGGAGAATGATTAAGGGCCAGGCGGGCCTTAGCCAGTTCATTTCAATTTCACATAATGATTCGGTGATAAACCAGGCGGACCAAATAATCGGGGTTGCGCTAAACAAGCAGAAGAGCTCGGTGATTGGCCTGCGGCTCAAGAAGGGCGATGCGCACATTTCGGTGACGGCGCAAGCGCCGGAAGAGGAAGAGGCATCCGAGTAAAACATTTTAAAGGCTTTGCAATCTTTATATTTGACCTTAATTAAGGCAAATTGCGTGGTTTTTTTGGTTCTTGGAACGATTCTTGTTGTTGGCCTCTTGGGCCTTGCATTTGCTGGCTATAACCTTGTTTCCATAGAAAAAAAAGGCACCGGAACGGACAGGATGCGCGAAATCAGCGGATACATCCGCGAAGGGGCTTTTGCGTTCCTCAAAAAGCAATACACTATTCTAGCGGTTTTTGTGGCTGTGATGGCAATAGCGCTTATTGCATTAATCAACGCAAACACGGCAATCGCATATATTGCGGGTGCGGTTTGCAGCATCCTCGCGGGATTTTTGGGAATGCACAGCGCAACCAAAGCCAATGTGAGGACGGCGCAGGCGGCAACGGTGAGCCTGCAGGAAGCACTGAGCGTTGGCTTCAAATCAGGTTCAATACTTAGCATGAGCGCGGCAGGACTTGGATTAATCGGGGTTAGCGTCATGTACTTTCTTTTCCAGGACATTAGCATCGTCGCGGGATTCGCGTTCGGTGCAAGCAGCGTCGCGCTCTTCGCAAGGGTCGGCGGCGGAATTTACACAAAGGCGGCGGACGTTGGCGCAGACCTTGTGGGAAAAGTTGAATCGGGAATACCCGAGGACGACCCGAGAAACCCGGCAGTGGTCGCGGACCTTGTGGGCGACAACGTGGGCGATGTTGCGGGAATGGGAGCCGACCTCTTTGAGAGTTACGTCGGAAGCATAATTGCGGCAATGGCTATTGGAATAATTGTTTTCGAAGGAAATGCCATTTTGTTCCCGCTCGTGATTTCTGCAATTGGAATACTTGCGTCAATAATAGGCGCGTTCTTTGTGAAGGCAAAGGACGAATCCAAGATAACTTCGGCGCTCAATAACGGGCTTTTGGTTGCAAGCGGCGTTGTTCTAATAGCGGCTTATTTTGCGACCACCGGCATGGGGCTATTGCCGCAAACCTTTGTGCTAGAAGGAGTAACATATTATGCGTTTGGAGTTTACGTTGCAATTGTTGCGGGGCTTGTTGCGGGAATTTTAATCGGCCTCACAACCGAGTATTATACTTCCGACCACTTCAAGCCGGTGAGGAGCCTTGCGGACGCTTCCCAATCAGGGGTTGCGACAAACATTATAGAAGGCCTCGGGCTCGGGTACGGTTCGACCGCGGTGCCAATACTTTTAATTTGCGCAGCGACGCTTGTCGCATACCAATTCGCGGGGCTTTATGGAATAGCAATTGCCGCGGTTGGAATGCTCTCGACCCTTGGAATTAGCCTTGCAATTGATGCATACGGGCCGGTGTCCGACAACGCTGGTGGAATCGCGGAAATGGCCGGAATGGGGGCAAATATCCGCAAGCGCACGGACGCACTTGACAGCGCGGGAAACACCACGGCGGCAATCGGAAAGGGTTTCGCAATTGGTTCCGCCGCACTCACGGCCCTCGCGCTTTTCTCTGCTTTTGCACAGGCAATGGGAATTGATTCGATTAACATCATCAACCCTCTCACAATCGTTGGCTTGTTTATTGGTGCGGGAATAACATACGTGTTCTCGAGCCTCACAATGATGGCGGTCGGAAGGGCTGCTTTTGCAATGATTAATGAAGTGAGAAGGCAGTTCAAGGAGATAAAGGGCCTGATGCAGGGCAAGGCAAAGGCTGATTATGCAAAGTGCGTCGAAATATCCACGAACGGGGCACTAAAAGAGATGATTGTTCCGGGGGTGCTTGCAATTGCGGCGCCTTTCCTTGTGGGAATTTTCCTGGGACCGCAGGCGCTCGGGGGGTTGCTTGCGGGTGCATTGATCACGGGGGTTTGCCTCGCAATTTCCATGGCGAATTCTGGCGGAGCCTGGGACAATGCAAAGAAGTACATTGAGGCGGGGGCTTACGGCGGAAAGGGAAGCGCAACGCACAAGGCGGCGGTTGTCGGCGACACTGTTGGCGACCCGTTCAAGGACACTTCAGGCCCGAGCCTTAACATTCTCATAAAGCTAATGACCATCGTGTCACTCATTTTCGTGCCCTTGTTCCTCTAAAAGCGAACATGGCAATAAGTTATTATTCATCGCAACGCTATTTTTTTGCATGGATGCAAGCATTGCGGTGTTCATGCCCGCACGCAACGAGCACGAAACCATTGGCGAAAATTTGAGATTTTTGAAAGAGATGTTGCGGAGGGGAAAAATAAATCACGTTGCCCTTGTAATAGACGGAAGCGTTGATGGAACAAGGGAAATTATTTTCCGCGAACTTGGTTTGAATTCTGAGGAAATAAAGAAGCTCACCGGCAAAAACAGGGGCACTATTTTGCACAACGGGTTTGTCATTATCAACCATGCGCAACCCGAAGGGAAAGGCCGCAGCTTTATGGAGGCAATGTTCACGCTCAAGGGGAGAACAAACCACTTCAAGGACCCGAAATCGGCGGTGGTGAATATTGATGCGGATGCGCTGTATCTCAAAGAGGAACACATCACAAGGCTCGTGGAAGAAATGAGAAGAAAGGAAGTGCCGATGCTTCTTGGGGATCACCAGGAAAGAAATAGGAATGACCCCGCAAGATACGCCGGCAATGGACCTGGGTCGACCGGGTATAGGGCAATTGCTGGTAGGGCATTGGAACCGTTGTTCAAGATGGATGAAAAATGGGCGCACACTCTTCCGCCGCAATTCGGAATGGATTATGCGCTAAACCTCCTCATTTACCCAAAATCGATTGATGTGCCTTTATTGGTGCCAAGGTCCGGGATTGAACTCGGGCATCTTCCCTCGGGAAGACACCTGAGCGATAGTGAACAGGTAATGCAAAGACATGAGGCAAGAAATCGGTTTGAAGGCGACCTCAGATTGGTTCATGAGAATGCTGCGTTCAGGGAGAGGAATGCACAAAGGCAAGGAAAAATACGGCACAAAAAAGTGCGCTAAAAAAAAGTCACTCTTTCTTTTTCTTCGGCCACTTTTTTTCTTCCTTCGGGGCTTTGGGCTTGAACGCAACGGGAAGCAACCCCTTTTTTCCCACTTCGTCCAAATCGACTTTCTCGAGGCTCTTTTTCTGCGAAGCGATTTTCTCGGATTCTTTTTCAAGCCCGGCCTTCAAATTTCCGATTGCATCAATGTACTCACGCGACTTCCTCTCGAATTCCTCGGAGGAAATGTCGCCGTCCTTCAGGTGCCTTTTGAGTTCCTTCAATCTCTGGTTGTAGGCAAGTATTTCCGATGAGAATGAATCAAGCGCTAGAATGTGCGATGCCCTCATGGAGCGCTCGGCCTCGAGAAACATCACTTCGGAAGCATAACTCTCCTTTAGTTTCGCGTGCTCCTGCGCACCAATGTCTCCCACGAGCAATTTCTTATCCGCCTCGCGCACCTTTTGCCTTAGGATTTCAAGCTCGCGCGAAATCGAAACAATCCTGCTCCCAGAAGTGTGCATCGCGCCCACCAAAAGAAGGAGCAATACAAGTGCAAGGGCTATGGAAAACAAAAAGCCTCCGGCGAGCAAAAACCCGTCCCCTTCCGAAACCTGCATGGTTTCTATTGCCTGAGTGAAGGGAACCTGGTCCTCGACCTCGGGAAGTTCAGAGTAAAGCGACACAATCGAGGAGGACGCATCGAAGATTTCCTCTGAGAGGTAAACAAGGCTTATTCCGCTTCGCAAATTGCCCGAAGCGCTTACCTCCAGATCATTTTCCAAATAATAATCCGCGGACTCCAAAAAATACCGCGCGTGGTCGAGATATAACACCGACCAGGCAACTTTGGTTTGGGAATCGCCTATCTTTTTTTCCATTGCCCCTATTTTTTGCGAGAGCAATTCGCGCAATTCCTCGTTCCCCTTATCGCCCGTAACAAGCTCGGCTTCAATAAGCGCCTTTGCGGAGGCGGCATCTAGCCATGAGGCCTCGAACCATGAGCGCTCCTTTGCCCTTATTGCTGAATCAATGCGCCTTTGTATGTCCTCTCTCCCATCCTCTTCGTTAGTGATTTCAACAAGGGTGTTTTGGGCACTCGTGATGTCGGAATCCATCTCTTCCGAGAATGCGTCGGACGGCGCCGCCCTTCCCGTGGATTCGAGCGAGAGGTTGTAGAAGTCCTTGGAAACATCAAGCCATGAGACCGCAAATGCGTAATCGGAGAGCCTCTCAAAGCTCAGGGCGAGTTCGTCCTCTTCGGAGCCATCAACTACTATCACCTGTTCGGAGACGAGAATTTCCACCGTGTCCTTTGCATAAATGAACCTTTGCTGCGAGGATGCGAACCACTCCGCGCCCTCCTTCGGGATGTTTCCGCCAAGCTGGGATTCGAACGTGTTTATTTCGCGCTGGAGTTCGAGGATTTTCAGGTCGAGTGCCGAAGAATTGCGCTCAAGCACCGCGGGGTTCGAGGAAATTTCCTTCACCATGATCGCATTCACCCTTGCGAGGAACGCGAAGTTGGCGGCGGAGTAGAGGTAATTCTGCTCGTTCAAAATTTCCGCGCGCGAGAGGGTTTGCTCCGCATCATTTAGGACCTGCAAAAGGAACTGCACGGCCTGTGGGTCCTCGAGCAGGGATGAGGAAAGGGAATTTCTCGCCTCACCCGTGATTTGCTTGGTTTCTGCTATGTAATTGGTCGTCATTATTTTGAAAGAGCCCAAGTTGGACGCGACACCGATTTTTTTTGGGACGAAGTCTGGAATTGATTGCGCCGCAGTGGTGTTGACATCTATTGCCTCAATGTCGGAAAAGGCGAGCGAAACCGCGTCCTCAATTGTCTCGACTTCGGCAACCTTCATGCCCCAGGTAGCGGGGGCGTACTCGAGCAGGTTCACGCTCTTGACCGAGTCGTCCAATTTTACCGTCTGCACCGCTTCTCCTCGGGGAATCAAAAAAAGTTTCACTCCCGATGCGGCGGCCTCCCTTGATTTTTCAAAAACCCCGCCAACAGGGCCGACAGAGCCATCCTCGCGAATTGTCCCCGTCATGCTAACGGTTTGGGGGAGCTTCCTGTCGGTTAGCATTGAAATCGTGAGAAGCGCCATGGATGCGCCGGCGCTCGGGCCTTCGACAACCGAGGCGGGGGAATTTATTGTGAACTTGTAATCGTAATTTTTGTATGGTTTGTAAAAACTTCCCGCAACCTCGACCGCGGATTTTTCGGCGTTCTGTGTCGTGGTTCCCACAAGCGGGGTCACCGCGGACCAAATCCTGCCCGAGCCCTGCTCGATTTCAAGTTCGAGGGTTGCTGTGAGGCCTTTTCCGTCGGTTGTGACCGCAAAAATTTTCATTTCCCCCTCGCTTAAAACCGCCATGGAGAATGCGGATTGGAGGAGCAGAAAAGCCAGCAAAAGTACGGAATAAATTTTTTTCAAAGCCAAAAACCCTCTTGGGCGCCTATAGGAAATAGTGGGTTTTATTTGTTTAAATATGTTTGTTTGAGGAAAGGAAAAAGGCTTTCAAAATGAAAAATTGTGAAATAAAAAAAATTGGAAAAAAAGAAAAAAAGTTTGGATAGATTTGGCGTATCTACCCAAAGAGGCTTCCGAGTCCTTCGGCGGCTTCCTCTTCGCTTTTGCCTTTGTCCTCGACTTCCTCTTCCTTTGCTGCTGCCTTAGCTCCGCCTTGCGCTGCCGAAGGTGCGGCTGCCACTGGTGCAGCCACGGCGGCCTTTGCGATTGCGTCCTCAATGTTTACTTCCTTGAGTGAAGCAACCAAGGCCTTTACCCTGGCATCATCAACGTGCACGCCTGCGGCCGTCAAGACCTTTTTAACGGCGTCCGCGCTGATTTCCTGCTTTGCGGAGTGAAGAAGCATTGCTGCATAGACATATTCCATGATTTTCACCTCTTCAACTCGTAAAAATAAATTTTTACGCATCCCCCTTAGTATCTTCGGCTTTGCCGGAATCCCCGCCTTTGCCTTCCTCTTGGGCACTTTCTGCGGGTTCTTTCTTTTCTTCCGCTGCCTTTGGCGCATCTTTGACCATGCCCTTTAGTGCGCCGGCCTGTGCGTTTGCCTTGGCGAGCAAATCGCCCACGGTTGCGGAAGTCATTATGTTCGCCTCCATTGCAACGGCCTTTGAGTCGTTGAATGCCTTGGCGAGCAAAAGCTCTGTTGTTTCGGTTGTAAATATGCGTGAATTGAACGCGAGGTTGAATGCATTCCTGTGCGCGTTTGCAAAGTTCGCGAAAACCATGTCGGAATCAATATCAAGGACATCTGCGTGGTAAACCTGGCCGTCCTCGATGCAGGCAACGAGTTTCATGCCCACCTTGAAGGGCTTGATGTTTAGCTTTGAGAGGGTTCCTGCAACGGCCGGGCTTATGGCTTCCCCCGCCTTTGTGACAACCTTGTCCTGCAGAATTGCAATGGTTGAGCCCTGGACCGCAACCTTTAGCCCTGCACCCTTGAGATCGCTTAGTGCCGGACCGGGAGGAAGGCCGGTGTCGCCCGCGGGCACGGAGATGTCCTCAATTGCTATTGCCCCCGCGGATGCCGCCACTTTTCCCTTGTTCTTTTTGAGAAATGCAAACAATTCAAACGGGTTCAATTCCGTGTAAATGACGGCGCAGTTTTCTTTAGCATAACCCGCGAGTTCCTTTGCCTTTTCCGACTCCTCAAGTGATTTGCGAAGCACCCTTGCCTTTGTGACCCTGATTGCGGAGTTCGAGTGGAGCCTCTTTCTAATTACCTGAAAGAGGTTTGACGGAAACATGTTTATGTCGGCGATCGCAACTACGGGGTATTTTTTTGCGAAGCCCTTTAATTCGGCGAGCTGCCCCTCTTTCCATGGGCGGGTGTGGCTGGTCATTGTGCACCACCCTTGACGGCCTCTTTTGCCGGGCGCTCTTTTAGCGCTGTATCGTATTTTTCACCGATTTTTATGGGCTGACCCATGCTGAATTTTAAAATTACCGATTTGATGTTTGCCTCCTTTGCGGAGAGCTTTGAAATAATCGAGGTATAAATCTCATAAGCGTTTTCGATTAATTGCGCATCGGGAAAGCTTTCCTTTCCGAGCATTACGTGGACAACTGGCATGAACTTTCCTTTCTTGTTCGTGATTTTTGTGGAGGTGCTTGTTCTTTTGAGTGCCGCCTCAACGCTCGCCACATTTGTCTGGACCAATGAGGGCATTCTTCCTTTGGGCGCAAGCTGCTGCCCAAGGTGCTTTCCGACCGTAATTAGAGCCGGGCCTTCCGCCAAAAAAATGTTGTAATCCCTGATGATTTCGTCAACGTCCTTTTTCTTGAGGCCGGCGATGTCGGATTCCATAATGATTTTTGAAACCTTGCCCTTGAGTTCTTGGGCAAAGTTCTTGTCCTTTACAAAAACAACGGATTTTACAGAAGTTAGCCTTCCGGTTGGGTGCGGCATTTTAACGTCGAGCTCTATTCTGTTCTCGGCCTTCTTGAAGTCAATTCCCTTGAAGTTGACCGACATTTCGAGGCTTTGGTCGAACTTCCTTTTTTTGGAGAGGGCGCGGACGTTGCGCAATGCATTCTCAAAATCTTTCTTGTTCATTTTTGAAACCTACCAACGAATTGGTATCGCCCCCCATTTCTGAAAGGCATCGGCCCTAAAAAAAATTAGAGCGTTTAATGATCAAAATCCCTTGTAAAAGGTTTAAAAAACTACTTCTGTGCCTTTTTTGGCCTTATTATTTCCGAATTGGAGTCGCTTTTCACGACCTCGGTTTGGGTCTTTTTTGCCTGGGGCTCTTTCTTGACGACCCCGACTTCCTTCTCGATTTTTGCCATGTGCTGGGTGTAAGATTCCTTTTGCGGCATGGGCTCTTGTGCAACCTCTTCGAGAAGCGCTTCGGATTCTTCCTCAACTTCTTGCAAGTCGGTTTTTTCCGCGGGCACTTCTTGCTTCATTGCTTGGGCTTTCTCATCCGCCTTTTTTTCTGCAATAGGCTCGGGGGATTTTTCGGCGGCTTGGGCTTTTTTCTCGGTTTTTTTCGGGTGGACGGTGTGTTCGATCGCAACCTCTATTTCCTCTATGGCTTTTTCTATGGCGACCTCTGTTTTTACAATCGCCTTTTTTGCCTCCTCTTTGAGGTGCGCAACTTCGCCCTTGGCTTTTTCGGAAAACGTTTGTTTTTTGGTTTTTCCGAAGAATTCGTCCCATCTTCCATCGCGGAATTCCTGCTGGACTTCCTTTGCGCGCTTTCCGTCAACCGTAATTGCCATTGAATTGCACGTGCCAACGATTTCCCTTGCCGCGGAATACAGCGAGGTAGAGGTCAGGGCATCGAGCTTCATTTCGGCTAGCTTTTTCACCTGGTCCATTGAAAGGTTTCCCATGGTGTCGTTTAATTGGTGGGCCCCGCCTTTCTTTGCGCCTGCCTCTTTTGTTATGAGAGCGCTAGTGGGCGGAGAGCCGACAGTGATTTCATAATGCTTCTTTGAATCAACTTCAATTGTGACCGGAACCTTCATTCCC
>JANLHD010000118.1 GCA_024653865.1 archaeon
CAAAAAAACCACGCAAAAATGCGCAAGGGGTTTAAAAAAAATTTCAAAAAACAATAATCGATTTTTTAACCACAAAAGCACCCAAATATTAACATAAGTTAATAACTTTCGTCAAAAATCAAAAATTAGGGGGTGGCATTTTTTGGTCGAAGAAAAGGCATTGAAACGAATCGGAGTGATAGGCTCCGGCGAAGTCGGAAAGGCGCTTGCCGCGGGCTTCAAAAAGCACGGGTACGAAGTCAAAATCGGCTCGCGCAACCCCGAGAAACTCCAGGAATACTCCTCAGAAACAGGAATAGAAGCCGACACGGACGCACAGGTCGCAAAATACGGGCAACTAATAGTTCTCGCGGTAAAAGGCTCGGAGGCAGAGAACGCCCTTGACACGCTTGGCATTGAAAACATTGAAGGAAAAACAGTGATTGACACAACAAACCCCATTGGCGACAAGGCCCCTGAAAACGGCGTCATAAATTTTTTCACAAGCCTTGAGGAATCTTTGCACGAGCGCCTCCAAAAAAAGGCGCCCAAAGTGAATTTTGTGAAGGCATTCAACTCAATCGGCTCGCACCTAATGGTGAACCCTAATTTCAAGGAAAAGCCGACAATGTTTTACTGCGGCAACAACAAAAAATCAAGGGACGAAGTAAAGGAAATACTCATAAAATTCGGGTTCGAACCCCAGGACATGGGGGAAATGCAGGCTGCGCGTGCAATCGAGCCACTGTGCATACTCTGGTGCATACCGGGTTTTCGCGAAAACCAGTGGCGCCACGCTTTCAAATTGCTGACCAGGTGATTATTTGGCTGAAAACCTCGGCCTCACACTCGCATTTGGAATACCACTAATCCCAATCCTTCTCGCGGAAAAAAAGAGGGGAAAATACGTTGCCCTCGGCTTTTTTGCAGTGGGCCTTGCAATCGCGTGGGAAATATTTGCCGTGCACCACGGATTTTGGGAATACGACGCGGTTCCGCAAATCCTCGGGGCATCAATTTACACCATACTCGCGTACTTTCCCTGGCTAATTTACTCCTATTACGCAGGAAACAAGGTGAATGAATGGCTGCAAACATAATTGTGTGGAACATTTACTTCGCCCTAGTGGCAATCCTCGCGGCGCTCATTCTGCATGCGCAAAGCATGCATGCGCAAAGCACGCACGCAAAGAGCGCGAAAAAAGATTTTTTGCGCTACATTTTATACGGCTCCTTCGGCGCAATTTTCGCCGGCTTTTTCTTCGACCCGCTTTCCGTGCATCTGGGCTATTATGAATTCAACCTCCCTTTCACAGTGCTGGGCGTGCCATGGGCCGTCATTGCGGCGGAATTCTTCAGCGTAATCATAACCATTTGGGTTTTCGAAGCAATTTTGGCAAAAACAAAAGCCGAGGTCAATTAGCCCAGCGCGCACTGGGTGCTTTGGTTGTGATTTTTTTGCAAAACCCCCTTTTTGCTTAATTTAATTCTTGGGCTTTTTCGATTATAACAGTTGTTGCAAAAAACTGACACAGTAGCATATTTTTTTTATGCCATCAAATCCTGGCGCAACTTCCGAACACATTTTTCTGAAAAAAATTTTTGCAAACATAGGATTTGCAAAAAAACAGGCAGGCAAAAATGTTTCTTGGCGAGAATTTTTTGGAAGAATGCGGGTTTATGCCGATTCCT
>JANLHD010000120.1 GCA_024653865.1 archaeon
CGGAATAAATGACGCGCCAGCTCTTGCACAGGCAAATGTCGGAATAGCAATAGGAGCAGGCACCGATGTCGCAATCGAAAGCGCAGGTGTTGTCCTTGTGAAAAGCAACCTGATGGACATTGCAACGGCAATTGAGCTAAGCAGGTATACATTGAACAAAATAAAGCAGAATCTTTTCTGGGCATTCGCATACAACACCATAGGAATTCCCGTGGCAATGGGCGCATTGTACGGAATTAATGGGTTCCTTTTGAACCCGGTAATTGCGGGCGCCGCAATGGCTTTTAGTTCGGTTTCAGTTGTCACGAACTCGCTTTTGATGAAGAACTACAAGCCACAAGGCAAGCAAAACAAAAATTCCAAAAGCGCATGAATACTATTTATTTTACAAGTAAAACGATTGCCAGAAATTTATCCGAAATGCCCGGGGATTTATTTTGCAGCCCAATTATAAGAGACTGCAACCAGGTATCCCAGCACTGCACCGAATATTGCGCCCAGTATTATTGAGCCAATCCAGTTCGTTGCGGAGAATGCACCCATATTGAATTGCACAGAATTGTACATCATCATCTGGTACATTCCTGCCATCATTCCCGGCGCGCCCAAATAAGCCAATCCGAAGAGCCCATGCAACACACCCGAGGTGACTGCGCCTGAGACTATTGCCCCTTTTACGTTGAATTTTTCCATTTGGCAAACCTCCTAAAAAAGTTATTGCTCATCTACGTTATTCTTTTTCTGGTTTATTAACTTTTCTAAGAGCCCTATCACTTTAGGCTGGCAAAAAATAAAAAATTTGTACCGGTTAACCAGTACAAAAAACTTTTTTTAAAAAAATTAGTCCCTTCTTTGGCTTCGGTTTCCTCGCGGCTTGCCGAAGTTTCCGCGCGCGCCGCGCGAAGGGCGTGAATCCCTTCCGCCAAAGGAACCTCTTCTATCGCCGCCTCTTGGAGGCCCGCGTGAAAAGCCCCTTGTGCCGCCCCTGCCGGAATCTCTTCCGCCTGAGAAGCCGCGTGCACCGCCGCCCCTTCCTCCTCCGCCGAAGAATTGCCTAGGGCCGATGTGGTTCCCGTCTTCCCCGACAAAGCTTATTGCGTGGCCGGTGTCGCCCATGCGCCCGGTCCTTCCTATCCTGTGCTTGTGGGTATCGGCATCGTTGGCAAGGTCGTAGTTGACGACGAATTCAACGTTGTCAATCTGCAAACCGCGCGCTGCGACATCTGTTGCCACAAGAATGCTCACCTTTCCGGTTTTGAAGTTGCGCAGGGCGAATTCGCGTGCCCTCTGGCTCTTGTCGCCGTGGATGCTCTCAACCTTGTGCCCTGCCTGGTATAGTTTTCTGGACAAAAAATCTGCAGTCCTTTTGGTTGAGACAAATACTAGGACCCTGCCGTCGTGTGCCTCGGTAATTATGTCCTCGAGTGCGGTTATCTTGAGTTCTTTTGGAACCTTTATGTGGCGCTCGAAAATGTTCTTTCCGACGATTTCCTCCTTCATGAGGATTTCCTCGTAGGTCGGGATGTATTCACTTATGAGCTTTGCGACGGAGCCGTCGAGCGTTGCCGAAAACAGGTGCGTGTGCTTTGGTTTCACATGTTCAAGGATTTGCTTTAGGTCCTGTATGAATCCCATGTCCAGCATCCTGTCTGCCTCGTCGAGCACGACCGTGTCGAATTGCCTCGGGTCGAGGTTTTTGTTGCGGATGTGGTCTAACAGCCTTCCGGGTGTCGCGCACAGGATGTCTATTCCGTCCCTTATTTCGCGCACTTCCTGGTTCATGCCGTGGCCGCCGTAAAAAACCGTGACGTGTATTCCGCTTCTTGAGTTTATTTTTCTCAGTTCGTCCTTTACCTGCACCGCGAGTTCGCGGGTGGGGCACAATACGAGTGCGGACCTTGATTTCCCGTTTAGGATGTTGTCCGAAATCGGGATTCCGAATGCCGCGGTTTTTCCCGAGCCTGTGTGGCTCTTCACAATGACGTTATTACCTTTCACCATTGCTGGTATCGTGTCGACTTGTACGTCGGTTGCATTTTCATAACCCATTTTTTTTATCGAGTCCTTAATCTGTGGACTGAAGTCTAGTTCTTCGAATTTCATTCTTAATATTCTCCTTTGTATTTTGAAATTTTTTTCCAAAACCAGTAAAATTTTCAAGAAAAAGCGCTAATTTTCCCCTTGAGGGATTTTGTTGCTTTAAGGCTTGAGAAGGGCTTTCCTTCAAAAAAGCCCTTTAATCAACTGGTTTATCGTAATAAAACACTCCCCATGAATGGTTTATAAATATGTGGGTTTGAGGCCTATTTCCTTGTTGTGCAATCGCGCGACAATTTTTCCGCCCAAGAGGTGCGATTCGATTATTTCCGGCACGTCGGAAGGCTTGACTTCTTTGTACCACACGCCGTCTGGGTAGATTATTACCGCGGGGCCGCAATGATGCTGGGAGGTACACCCGGTTTTTGTGACATAAATTTCTTCGCCCAGATTTCTTCGAGAGACCTCGTGGCGAAACGCCTGGAGCAATTCGAGGCCGCCCTTCTCGGCGCAGTGCCCGCTCTTTTCGCTAGTGCATACCAAAACGTGCTTTGCGAAGGTTTTCATGGCTACTAACTTGTGGCGGGATTGTGTTTAATAAAATAGTTTTATGCTCATTTTTTCCGCTGCCAAAACCTGCGCGGCTTTTCCTTTTTTGCCTTCGCATTTTCAATGGTTCTTGCGATGGTTTCATTGAGCCTTTGCCTGTATTTTCTAATCGACATGCCGTTTGCCCACTGCCTTGATGAACGTGACATCCTTTTCAGGATTTTCGGATCGGAAATTTCCAGCATTTTTTCCGCCATTTGCGCGGCATTTTCCTGTTCCACCAAAAAACCGTTGTGGCCATCCAGGACAATCTCCGGAATTCCGCCGGCACGCGTTGCAATGGTTGGAAGGCCTGCTGCTGCGGCCTCCATTATGACGAGCGGCGTGCCCTCGCGCAGCGATGACATTATGTGAACATTGGAAAAGCTGAAGTAATTTCTTATTTGGCTATGGGTGGCTTCCCCTGTGAATGTGAATTTTTTTGACAAGCCATTTGTTTTTACCATCTTTTCCATTGCCTGTCTTAGTGGCCCCTCTCCAACAATCAGAAAGTGCATTTCAGGATTTTTTTGGACGGCAAGTGACGCGGCTTGCACAATCAGCAAAGGATTCTTTACCGGCGCCAAGTATGAGACGTGAACAAAGACAGTCGCATTTTTCGGAATGTTGAAGCGCTTTCTCCAAAAACCAGATTTTTCCGGATGAATTGCCCCGAATTTTTTTGCGTCGATCGTATTCCTTATAACTTCGATGTTTTTTACCCCCATGGCGTCGAGTGTGGATTTGAGATAATCGGCAACTGCTATTTTGGCATCCGATTTTGAGTAAGATCTGACGACCGCTTTCCTTGTTTTCCGGTATTCCGGCCTTGTGAGCGCGTGGGCGTCAGAGCCATGGATAATTGTTATCACTGGTATGCCCATCTTTTTTGCGATAGGCATTACAAAACTCGCCCACGGCGCACCGAAATTCACGATGATTGCATCCGGCCTCGCCCTTGAAATTTCTGCCATAAGCGCTTGGCGGAGAGGTTCGCGTGCAACATGCCTGTTTAAGTAACCGGAAATCGGCCTTGCGAGAGAAAAATCTTTGGGCGAAACATCAACTTGCCTTTGAGTTGGAAATGTTACGAATCTCACGTTCTGTGCAATTGGCGGCTCTTTGCCCGCGATTTCTTGTGAGAAAATTGTTAGGCTATGCCCAGCCTTTGCAAGTTGCCTTGCAATCGTCCAGCCCTGGCGTTCACCCCCACCCAATGCAGGGGGAAACGCGCCTACGGCGAACAAATTGAATTTTGGGGCGTCTATTTCTACCATCGCGATATATTTACCATTTACCTTGAATAAGAATATGGCGGATGTGGGGAGAACTTATTTGTTCAGCATTGAGTAAATTGCGCCGCCCAGGGCGCCGGCGATTGTTGCGATTACTGCGACGATTGGAAGCCCAATCACGACGGTTAAAACCATTACGATTATGCCTTCCACAAAGGTTTCAACTCCCCAATAAAGCGCGGCGATGCCATAGTTTACGAGCGTGAAGAAAAGGCCCACTATAACCATTATTACCGCGTAAATAGGCCCGGCTTTTGCGCCTTCGATTGCAGCCGCCTTTGTGTCAATCCTTCCTTTCGACGCGAATTCCCTGACGATTGCAAATCCGATTGCTGCGGGAACCGCGAGGCTTAGGGGAATTATTACAAAAAGAAGTGGTATTGCCAAGGAGGGAATTGCATTCATTATTAGGGAAAATGCGCCGACTGCCGCCGCCCACGTGGCGGAAAGAAGCGCCGCCCTTTTCCATGCCTTTGGAAGTATTTTTTCAAGAACCATGTGATACAAAGGCTTTTGGGGTTTTTAAATCTTGCAGGGGCAACAAATCTTCAAAAAAAAAGGAATTGCCGCAACTCAGAAGTTTTATATAATAGCAATGCTTTTCC
>JANLHD010000125.1 GCA_024653865.1 archaeon
ATCTGTAAATGGCCTTTTTTTGAGATTGGTTCTTTGCGTATATTTGCCGATAGCTTTCTCTGCCCAAGACGCTGCTTATACTGCCCCCGTTCTTTTTTGGTGGCACCCCCCCCAGAGGGACTTGGGCTTTTTGCCGCGCAAAAGCCCTTCGACTTTTCTTATTGCCATATTTACCCAAAGGGTTTGCAAAAATTTAAAGGTTCGCCTAAAGGGTTCTGCGCAAACCTATAAATATCCCAAATCCATTATCCTTTACGCATGGCAAGCGAACAGAACGTCCCAAAGAACATCCTTCTTTTGGGCCCTAGCGATCTTTTGAAAAAGGCGATTCCAAAGTTCAAGGCAAAGAGGATCAAGGAGTGGAAGAACAAGCAATTCCCGCTCTACGAATTCACGGAAAAAAGCACGCGCATCGGAATCGCATCCTATGTATTCGGCTCCACGGCCGCGGCATCGAACATCGAGAGGCTAATTGATGAAGGCGCGGAAAATTTTTTGTTCGTAACTTACGCAAGGCCGGTCGCGGAAGACATCGGCGTTGGCTCGATTGTTCTCCCCTCAAGGGCGGTGCGTGACGAGGGCACGAGCTTTCATTACCTAAAGCCCGGAAAAAACGTGATTGGAAATGTTGAAATAGAAAAGAGGCTAAAGGAGGAATTCAAAAAGCAATCCCTCAAATCAACAATTGGCCTCACCTGGACCACCGATGCCCCGTTTTCAAAGGTGCGCAAATCAAAGGACCTCATAGAATCCAGAGCAAAGGTCGTCGACAACGAAACCGCATCGATGTTCGCGGTGGCGCGCTTTCGCAACGTGAATTTGGGCGGAATACTTCTCGTGAACGCCAAGTCAATAAGGGAAATCATAGAGGAAAAAATATCCGACCCATTAAAGGAACTAAAGAACCTTATTTTGGGCGTTGGAGTATCAACACTTGCCACCCGCAGTTTTTGGGATTCGCTAAATATAGAAAAAGAAACCGTCAAAATCGAGAAATCCGCGCCGCCACAAGCGGACGCAAAATTAATTGCGCAGTGGGATTTGCGCATAAACAAGGTCGAGGCGGCAATCGATTCAATCTCCGAGCAGGCAAAGCCATCCGGCGAGCACGAAGAGCTTTTGCTCGAGGCGCTTTTGGCAAAAAAAGAATTGTTTGTTGCGCAGTACCACACCACAAAAAGCAAGTATGTGCGCCTCAAGATTTCCAAAGCCACGTTCGTGAAAATCGCGTCCGCGTGCGCCGATGTTTTGGACAAAATTTTTTCCGAAATAAGTGAAATCAACAAGCCCGGCGACCAAGCCATTGAATTGGAGGGAAGCGAGGGCGAGGTTGTTTACAATTCGGATGAAATAGCCGAGCAGATTTATGCCCAATTGGAGGGCGGGGAAGAACCCGAACTCTACAAGGCCGGCGAAGCGGTGCCGCCACTAAAGCCCGTGCACACCAGCAAGGCGATGGTGTTTCTTGTGAATTTGCCGCGCAGGTTCCGCTACAAGCCCTACTATCGGCAATTTTTCGAGTCGCCAAAAACCGTGGTGAAAGAGGTCCACCACAAGAGCTTTATCCCCAAGCAGGACCTATAATCCAAACACTATTTTTGCCAAGTACACCATCGGCACCAGCACCGGTTGGTGGATAAAGTAAATTGCGAGCGAATTCCTTCCAAGGAACGCGAGCGCATTTTCGGCGTTTTTGGGTTCGTGAACCCCGAACATTCTCTTTCCTTTTGGATAGAATGCGTGGCCAAGAAATACCCCCAAAAACACGGCGCCCATCCAGGGGAATACCGGGAAAAAATCAAGCGCGGAAATGGGCGGCGCAAACCCAATCCAGAAAAAGAATTCAAGTCCCAATGATTGCAAATCAAAAAAAAGCCACGAAAGAATTATTGCGAGCGCGATTAGAAGCGATGCCTCCTTGCTTTTTGCGATGAATGCCCCGAGCAAGAGCGATGCGCCTATCAAATGCAAAATCCCGAATAAAATCGGCTGCTGAGGAAAAAATATCAGCGTCAAAACAGAGAGCACCACGCCCCCAGAGAACACGAGCATTGCGCGCACAAGCGTTCTTTTTTCAAAGCCCTCATTTTTGTTGTTGTAACTAAGCGTCATTGACACTCCCACAAGGAGCAAAAATGACGATGCGGCGGCGAATTGGATGATTCCGGGAACGCCATCGTAGAGCGAAATTCGCGCGAGGCCAAAGTAGTTCAGGTCGAAGAGAAAGTGGAAAAAAACCATGAGAATTATTGCGATTCCGCGAAGCGCATCCACTTCCCAAAATCTTGGCATTCGCTTACCTCTTGAAAAAACCCATTATTTTGGAAACAAATCCCTTTCGGGGAATTTTTGCTGGGGCTAGGTTTTTTTGCAAAGGCGCGTCCATTTTGTCGAGGTCGCGTTCGATTCTCTGCGCCTCGGCCTCCATGTTGCGCAAAACCTTGTGGTGCAAATCGCTTACCATGCACAAATTACTCGTGCCAAGTATTTATTTCTTGTGCGCATAAGCGCACAAGTGCGCAAAATTCTGTTTTCAGCTGCAGCCGCTCGTGGTTCCGCAGTCCTCGCACACGGTGCACGAACCATTGCGCTTGACCTTCATTGAAGCGCATGAACCGCACTGGTCACCCGTATAACCGCGCTCGAGCGCCACCTTTATGCGAATCTCGTCCTCGCTTGGCTCTTGCCTGTCCATTTCCTCAATGGTTTTGGGCCTTCTTGCTTCTTCCTGGGGCGTTGGCTGGACAATTTTTTTTTGCTCCCCCATTACATCCGAACCGTTTATGGGCTTCACGTGCACAAAATCCGTCCTGTTCAGGTACTCGTACCCGAGCACCCTGAAAATGTAGTCGATTATTGACGTCGCGGATTTTATGGACTCGTGCCCCGTAACCACTCCGCTGGGCTCGAAGCGCGTGAAAGTGAACGAATCCACGAACTCGTCGAGTGGAACACCGTACTGCAGTGACTTTGAAATCGAGACTGCAAAGCAGTTCAATAGCGCCCTGTAGGATGCGCCTTCTTTGTACATGTCGATGAAAATCTCGCCCAAAGAGCCGTCGGGGTATTCCCCTGTTTTAATGAACACTTTGTGGCCGCCGATTGTCGCCTCCTGCACAAACCCGTGCCTCTTTGTCGGCAACTTGTGCTTTTGCAGCCGCGTCTCTATTTTTTGCTGGATTTGCTGCGGGCCAATGGTCTCGTCGACATCATCCTCGTCACCGAGCCACGCAATCTCATCCTCGTCCGCAATGCTGTTGAGCGGCTGCGAGAGCTTCGAACCGTCCCTATAAAGCGCATTGGCCTTCAGCATGAGCTGCCAAGACTGGAGGTATGCGTCCTTTATTTCCTCCACTGTGCTGTGGTTTGGCATGTTAATGGTTTTGCTGATTGCCCCGGTAATGAATGGCTGGGCCGCGGCCATCATCTTGATGTGCCCCATGTGCAAAATGAACCTCTTGCCCTTTCTCCCGCACTTGCTCGCGCAATCAAACACGGGCAGGTGCCGCTCTTTTAGGTGCGGCGCGCCCTCTATTGTCATGGTGCCGCACACATAATCATTTGCCTGCTCGATTTCCTGCCTCGAAAACCCGATTGCCGCTAGCATGTTGAAGTCGGCGGAATTCAATTGCTTCTCCGAAAAACCGAGTTTCTCCCTGCAGAATTGCTCGCCGAGCGTGTACTTGTTGAACACGAACTTCAGGTCGAACGCGTTCGGAAGCTGCGCTTCAAGCTCCGCAATCTTGTCCTCGGTGAAGCCCTTTGCAAGCAGAGTCTCCCTGTTTATTGATGGCGCGCCCTCGAGCGTCCCCGTTCCCTTCACATACTTTATCATTTCGTCAATTTGCTGCTCCATGTAACCCATTTTCCTAAGCGCCCTTGGCACAGATTGGTTCACAATCTTGAAATAGCCCCCGCCCGCGAGCTTCTTGAATTTCACCTGGGCAAAATCCGGTTCTATTCCCGTGGTGTCACAATCCATTATGAGCCCAATTGTTCCGGTCGGCGCAATTACGGTTACCTGCGCGTTCCTATACCCGTGCATTTCACCCAAAGTGAGCGCCCGGTCCCACGCGTCCCTTGCCGCATCAAGCAGCCTCTTCGAAACCTTTTCCGGGTTTATTCCCGTGGGCTTTATTGCAAGCCCCTCGTACTCGCTTTGCTTGGCATTGTACGCCGCCCTTCTGTGGTTTCTAATGACGCGCAGCATGGGTTCGCGGTTCGCCTCAAACCTCGGGAACGCGCCCAGTGATTCCGCCATTTCAGCGGACGTCGCATAGGATTCACCGCACATAATCGCTGTGAGTGCACCCGCAATTGCCCTGCCCTCGTCGGAATCGTACGGTATTCCGCTTACCATCAAAAGATTGCCCAAATTTGCATACCCCAGGCCAAGGGTCCTGTAATCATAGCTCTTCCTCGCAATCTCCTTTGCGGGAAACTGCGCCATCAAAACGCTTATTTCAAGCACTATTGTCCAAAGCCTTGTCGCGTGCCGAAACTCGCTTATTTTGAATGCCCCGTCCTCGCCCAAAAAGTGGATGAGGTTAATGCTCGCAAGGTTGCATGCGGTGTCATCAAGGAACATGTACTCGGAGCAATTGTGGACTGAAATCCCATTCGCTATGAATGAGTGCGTGAACGGCTCGGTGAGGTCGTAAACTTTTTGCTCTCCGATGTAGGTGAGGCTTTTTACCCTGTCAAATGGCCTGTCTTGGTATGTTGTCACTGTCGCGTTCATTTCCGCCAATTTCGCATTTTTTTGGGATTCTTCCATGAACCCTATATTTTTCTCGAAAAGAATCCTTGAACTCCTGGAAATCCTCAATGAGTGCATTTCCCTTACTTTGTATTCCTTTAATCCCCCTTTTCCGTCGGGAAGCAATGCGGTTTCTTTTCCCGCCCTCCGGTTCATATAAAGTTTGCTCTTGATTCCGAACCCAAGCAGCATTATCTGCACGCCTTTGAGGAGCTCGAGGCTTGTCAGGTCGAGTGAAACATACTGGCTTTTCTCGCCGTAGTTCGCTACCGTGCCGTCCGCGGTAAACAGGCCCTGAAGCACGTACTTTTGTTCCCCGAGGCTCAGTCCGAATATTTTTTCGGAAACCTTTTTTTCGTGCGATTTTTGCGTAAAATCAACGAAAGGCGAGACTTTTTTCAATCCGCTTTCCATGACAATGTTGATTTTCGAAGTGGTTTGCGTTTCCAAAAGCATTGTTCCGGAATTCTTGTGTGTTTTCTTTTCGAATTCTTTGCTGCAGTAATCGGCGATTTTTTGCATTACAGCTTTTTCGTCGTGTTTTGACATTGTGAGCTGGATTTTGCCCCCCGAGCCACAGCCGTCCCCGAGATAAATTCCAATAAGCCTGAAGAAATCCTTGTCCTGCGGCTCCCTGATTTCTCCCGTTTCTTTTGAGGGGAGGCAAACGAAGTCGTCTTTTGTGAGTTCGCATGCCGCTACGAAACCCCTGTTGTCTGTGTAAACACGGTGGTCTGCAGTAAGTTTTATTTCATAGCCAGAATTTGTTTCAAGCATGTAAACCGGTTTTGTGCCAGTTTCAAAGGAACCTTGGGTAAATCCTGTGCTCATTTCCCCAAGATTCGTAATCAGTTCCGTTTCTTTTCCGACAATAAAGTCGATTCTTTTCCATCCCTGTTCCTTTGTAAGAACCAAAGTGTCTCCGGTCACGCACGGGTTGCTCGCATTGATTCTCCCGTCATTCGGGCACGTGTGCCACTCATTTATGGTCGTATCAAACTGCAATCCAGGGTCCGCGGAGTGCCACGCCGCCCTTGCAATGTCATTCCACAATTTGCGTGCGCTGAGTTTTTTCGCAATTTTGCCGTTTGTCCTGTTGACAAGGTCCCAATCATCATCATTGAGCACCGCCTCTATGAAATCATTCGTGAGCCTTATGCTGTTGTTCGAATTCTGCCCCGAAACCGTGAGGTATGCCTCGGAATTGTAATTCGTGTCATAGGTCGCGAAATCAATTTTTCTCTCCCCCTGTTCGGAGAGCTGTATGACGCGCAAAATGTAATTCGCGGGCACGTTCGCCTTGATTGCCATCCTAATTGCGGTCTTTAGCCCCTTGTTCTTTTTCACGTCCGTTGACTTTCCCTCGAACGCCGCGCGCATTATCTCATTCAAATAAAAGTTGCATGCCTTGGAGCCCGCGACCAGTGCCGCCACTTTTTGCTCCTCCAAAACTTTCCAGTTCACAAACTCCACTATGTCCGGGTGGTCAACATCTAGGCAAACCATTTTTGCCGCCCTTCTCGTTGTCCCGCCGCTCTTAATTGCGCCCGCCGCCCTGTCAAACACCTTCAGAAATGACATCAGCCCGGAGCTAACCCCGCCTCCGGAAAGCGGCTCTCCCCCGCCCCTTAGGGATGAAAAATTCGTCCCAGTTCCAGAACCATACTTGAAGAGCCTTGCCTCGCGCGTAGCAAGGTCGAAAATGCCGCCCTCGTTCACGAGGTCATCGCGCACAGATTGTATAAAGCATGCATGCGGCTGAGGATGGGTGTACGAGTCCTCGGATCTCTTCACATCCCCGGTTTTTGCGTCAACATAATAGTGCCCCTGCGCCGGCCCATTGATTCCATAATAATGCGCAAGACCGGTGTTGAACCATTGCGGCGAATTGGGCGCGGCATATTGGTTCATGAGCATGAACTTGAGTTCGTCCTCGAACGCCTGTGCATCCGCTTCTGTGGCAAAATAATCATGCTCTTCGCCCCACCATCTCCAGGTCTCCGCAAGCCTTGACACCACTTGCTTTGCGCTCTTCTCGGGGCCAAATTTCTGCTTCCCGTTTTCCATTATGGGTTCGCCATTCTTGTCGAATTGCGGTATTCCGGCTTTTCTGAAGTATTTTTGCGCGAGGATGTCGGTTGCAATCTGCGACCACTGCTTGGGGACCTCAACGTCCTTCATTTCAAAAACAGTGCTGCCGTCGGGGTTTCTTATAACCGAAGTTCTATAGGAATATTCGACGCTATCCAAAGGGTCCTTTCCTTTTTCCGTAAAGACCCTGTCTATTGAAAGTCCCTTTCCGCTTTTTTGGGGAGTTCCCACTTTAACCGCGTCATTTTCATCCATTTTGTTGCACCTCGTGAGCCTGTTCTTTCCCTAACCCCTGTAAGGGAATTATATGATTGAAACGTAATATAAAAAGCTTTTCACTGAATAATTTAAGTTCATATCACTTACTTTTAATGTTAATTTATCTGTTTTTCTAACTTAATTTTACTATTTTAAAATAAAATTTAGCATTCTTAATCGATTTAGTTGCCAAAACTTAGCTTTTCGAATAAAGTTTTTGGTCGCTTCAAAGACCATGCAGGGAATTTTGCAAAAGTTTAGGAAATTTTTTTTGCGCCCTTGTAGCAGGGGCACTGCATATCTATAAATATCAAAATAACCTTAATTGGGCATGGCCTTGGAAATATCGCCAAATATCGTTTTTGCAAATTTATATGTAGTTCTTGAAGTGTTGCTCTTCATTTCACTGATGTTCATTCTCGCGCAAATAACGCGCATTTTATCAAAAAAGAACAATATTGCGGCAAAGGCAAACTACTTCTACTTTGCAATCGTGCCCTATCTTGTATACAAGGGCGTGTTTGTGTGGCGCTCGGTTAACGGGCTTGTGCTAAATTCTTTTTATGAAACTGTTATTCTTGCCAGTTTTTTCCTCCTGCTAACCGGACTGATTGTTTATCTTGGAGTTGGGGAATTGACAAGGACATGCGCAGCGGAGTGTGAGCTCTGACAATGGCTTTTACGATATGGCAATCATTATTTGCAATAGCAATGCATTTGGCAGGGTCGATTTTGCTTGCCGTGAGCTTTGTAAAAGTAGCCTCTGTTGTATTCTGCCTCTCAAAAAACCTTCGGATAACCCCGAAATTTTTTTCCGGAACAAAACTCCCCTTGCGAACAAATCTGATTATACTCGGAAGCTCCGGGTTTCTCTTCCTTGGCATGAGTTTTATATACGCAATACTAACCCCAACATCAAATCCGCCTGGGTATGTGAGGTTCATCGGCACTACGTTTGCAATTGTAGGAAACATTCTAATGATTTATGCCCTTTATGATTTCTACCGCGAACTTAAAGCAAAAGGAGTGGCAAAAGCATGAATAAAGATAATCTTTTGTTTTTTTCAGTTGTAATAGTCTTGGTTCTCGTGGCTTTTGTAAGCTTGGTAAATCTTCCCGCAACCGGAAACGCCACTTTGGCTGATGAAGGCCTGGAACTAAACAGCTCCACATCATTTTACCATTTGATTTTCCTTCTCATTGCGGCAATACTTGTGATGGTGTGGTTTTTCCAGCGGTCGGTAAAAAAGTTTTTCTCAAAAATGGAGAAAAATTAAACTCTTCTTGGGTGATGGAATGGCAAAAGCCGACTTTGACGAAATTGACTTAATGGCATTCACCTCTGTTCTTCTTGCGGCTTTCCTGCTTGGCTTTATTGTGCACGAGCTCGTGCATGTTGCAACAATCTCGCACCCCGTGCGCGTGAGCATCTATTTTGGCTCGAACCAGTTCGCGCTCGGGACATGCTGCCTTCTCGAAGGTGAACAACCGCTCCTCGAACTCTCATACGCCATCCAGTTTATCGCGACAATAGGATGGATTATAATGAACCGCAAAGTTTTCATAAAACCTGCAAAATAGTTTTTTTTAGTGCCTTGATTTTATCGCGGCCTTTTCCTTTTCAACTTACTTTTCGCTCGAATCCGGCTTTAGAAGGACGCTCATTTTATCCTCAAGGCTCTGTACCCTCTTCTTGAGTTCGGAATTATCGGTCTGGCGCACTTTGTAGATGTGCTCGACTTCTTTTCGCAGCTCTTCTTCCTTTTTGCGCACTTCACTTATTTTCTTTATAAGCTTTTTGTTTGAAAAGCGGTAAAAGTAAATCATTAAAATTGCAAAAACCACGAAAGCGGCGACCAAAACCATTGTTTCGGTTGAAATATCCTCGAACATTACACATCATCCTCTAAACCCAAAATGCTCTCAAGCCTCTCTTCCAGTGATTTTCTGTGCCTGCGCTTTTGCCGTATCCTTCTGATTCGCAGGTGTAAATGATTGGCAATAAAGATTAATATTATTATCCCCGCCCCTGCAAGAAGAATTAACCCAAGCGAACTTGCCGTAAGCGGGGCTTCTCTTTCATAAGAATTTTCCAGGTCCTTGAGCTGGTTTATTTGCTCAATGGTGTCTGCAATATCATCATTCAACCTTTCATACTCCGCGTTTGCAACAAGGCCTTTCATCTCTGTTATGGATTCCTTAAGCTCTCTAATCCTGTTTTGGATATAAAGTTTTGTGCTGTCGGTAGCTGAAGTTTTTGCAATGCTCTGTTCGAGTTCAATTACCTGCTTTTCAAGCCCTTTGATGATTTCAGGATAATACGTGCTCGGGGACTTTAGCGTAAAAGAGCAGGATGCTGCTTTTTCCAGGTCCGCAATTCTCAGCGTGACATTTGCAGTATATTTCCCTTCCTTTAATTGCTCGGGAATCGTAATCGGGACAGTTTTATCAATCGATTCTGTGGGTCTTATTGCAATAGGGGTTGAGCCAAGACCGAATCTTTGCCCTTTTTCATCCTCAATCCACCACGCAAGATCAACATCCTCATAATAATCACCCATATTCTGCGCTGCAATATTAATGTAATATGGCGCTCCGGGCGTTGCAGAAGCCGAAAGGCACTGCGCAACCAAGTCATATCTCAGATTGCCGACAATGTCTATCTTGTTGTCCTTGACATCGTACTTTATTTTTTTATCCGGCGAGAGAAGCGTAATTGTAACCACGTATGTGCCCGCAACTTTCGGGGTCCAAGACTCTGCAAAAATCACCTTGAAAGCTTTTCCTGGCTCCAAAAAAGGCACTGATTCTTCAGAATAAAACTCGAGCTGCCCTTCCTTTACAACTTGCATCTGCACAATAAAGCCTGTCCTATTGGGTATCCCGTGCGAAACCAAAAGGGCTGCCGTTGCAGGATAACCCAGTTCCAATTTATCAAAAGCAAAATTTCTCGTGGCCGCCTTGAGGCCCTCGCTTCCAAACCCCCCGCCCCCACCAGAACCGCTCCCGCCACCGCCTCCGGATCCACCCGAGCCGCCCGGAGACCCGCCAGAACCTCCATCGCCGCCAGAGCCAGATCCGCCGCCCGATGAGGAAGAGACGCTAAATCTACCCAAGCTGTTCGAATCGCTCTGCGAGCCGCAGGAAAAAGTAGAGGTCGCAGAGTAGGTTCCCGCAGTGCTTGGCGCGAGAAGCGTGTAAATGTACTCGCCGTTGCCAAGGCCCGTCATTGCCTGAGAGAAATAAAGCGCGCTCGCATCCGGATTGAAAATGCTGATGCTGCTGTTGAGGTCATTGAATGCGTTCCCGTCGCTGTTCTCCACGCTATTTCTTATCGTGGCCGTGTCGCCGGCATCATATGAAGCGCCGTTGTTGAGGAAAGAAATCACTATCGAGAAATCCCCGACATAAATGTACTCGTTGAAATCGTAATTGATGTTGCTCGAGTTCGAGTCCATTGCTCTTATTTCAAACTTGTATGTCCCGTTCTGGTCGAAAGTGAAGCCGAGCGAGTAATCCCCGTTGCCATCGCTTGAAAACGAAATGCTGTTCGTGTCCCCTCCTGGCTCGTAAACAGTCGCGCTCACCGTTGCGTTTGGGTCGGGAGTTCCAGTTGACTTGGTTACACTGACCAAAATGTCCTGTGTCCCCGTCGCATCCATGCACCTCGAGGCATCGAGCGAGGCGCTGATGCTTGTACTGTTTGAAATCCAGGTTATGTTTGCGCTGCTCTCCGAAGCTGAAAACGCTCCGCCTGCAGCCAAAAGCATGGCTGTTGCGATTAAAAAGACCCTTGTCGTGCCTGACATTTATGTCTTTATAGGGAAAGCAAAAATATTAATGTTGGGGTTGCCCCAAAAAAAACCTGTTTTGGGTTTTGCCCAGCTGCGCATCCCGGCAGGATTGCAGAGAATTCGGGTTTTATTCGGTCACATTGATTGTGAACTTTATCGGATAGCCCGAAGGCGAAATTGCGTTCGCGGCATCAAAGTAGAGGTTCCTGTACTTGAATTCCCACTCTTCCCTCTTTTCCCTTGGCGGAGCAACAACCATGAAATCTATTTCGTACTCCCCCGGCGGCGTGCCATCCCTGAGCTTTCCTTTTATCGTAACCTGGTTTGCCCAGTTCCTCGAAAACTTGGGGAACACGGGCTCGAGGAGGAATGTAGAGGGCGAAACCTCTATGTCAAAGTGCTCAAGCGACTCCGAACTCGGGATAATGGTTGCCCCTTGGTAAGTCTGCACGCCATAGCCCGTGTAAAAGAAAACCACGCCGATGAAATCCTTTCTTCCTGAAACGCTCAGGGTGTCGAACTGCTCCGCGGGATAAGTCCCGTAACCGTTCGTCGCCCAATACTTTGGGTTGGGCTCTGACCAGTACTTCAATCCCTGGTCCTTGAAACCGGGATAGAATTCCGGCTGCTGGAAATATTCTTCCGATAAAGACCCGATAGCATAGTACCTTCCCGATGCGAGCAGGTATGCAATTTCACTGAAATCTTCCGGTATTTTCGGGAGCTGCGAAAAAATCTCGCTTTCAGAATTTAGTGAAAAGAACGCGGGGACCTTTTCTATCGGAATCCCGAGGAACTGTGATGCCTTTTCAAACAAGTTATATTCGTCCCTCTTGGGCCTGAATGTCTCCTCAAAGTACCTCTGCCTCACCGCAAACTGGCCCGGAGCTATTTCAATTGTTTCAGAAACCGATTGGGGCTCTTCCTGTGCTTCGCCTTCAATTGGAAGTACTGCAAGTGGGGTGCCACTACTGTTTTCCGCCTTGAAAGGATTTAATGCAAAAATAGCCACTGCCGCAACCAAAATAATACCGACAATGAGTGTCGGCACGAGGTTATTCCCTTTTGATTGTTGCTCTTCCACCATTGTTCCACTACAAAAAATAATAGTGCTTATGGGAATTTAAATTGAGCGCCTCGCCTGCGCAAAATCAGCTTGAAATCGAGGTTGTCCTGAATGTAACCGCGTGCTCTCCTTGCGAAACAGTTCCGTTAAAGTCTCCGGAAAAGCACAAGCCGTTCGTGTCGTTCACACCCAATGAAGTCGTGAGCCTTCCAGCTGCGGTTTCAGTGAATTCATTAAAGTTCCTGCACGTGGTGGCCGTTACCGGGTTAGTGGATGTGGTTACAGTGCAATCCTGTGCCCAGCCGCCAAGGCCGTTTGCACCGCATCCGGTTTCATTGCCCATCCAAATTTTCAGCACTATATTCGTGTCGACGCCGCTGAATGCATCCGTGAAGTTCCCGTCAATGTTCGCGGCTACGTTGCCGTTATTTGTAATGGTTACAGCGTAAGTCGAGGCATCCTGGCAGGCGGTTCCGCCCGCAGAGGTTGTCTGTGGCAGGCACTTGGAGCCGTTTCCGTCAGCATCCGAATCGAACGTGCATGTGCTTTCAACGAAGTAGAAAGAAGAACTGCTGCACGCGCCTGCGTAAGCGAGAGTGTGGCTTGCGTTCGACGCAACCACCCAAGTCATCGTTGTATCATTGGTTGCCGCGGCATAAACAAACCCGCCAGCAATAACAACCAAGTACAATAACAGAACCTTGTGGTTTGTATTCAATTTTTCGCCCCTTTTTAATCGACAATAATTAGTGTAACCTTATTTATAAATTTATCTTAGCCGATGCTTTTTCCGTGCCAAGCCGCTTTTTTGGGTCCATTCCTTTTTTTTTAGTATTGAAT
>JANLHD010000050.1 GCA_024653865.1 archaeon
ATTTGTTCGCCGATGAATGCGTCATCAGAGGCATACACGAATTTTGGGACTATAATGCAGCGAAAATCGAGCATAAAGCTGTTTGCAAACGGCATCACTGACATGTAGCTCTTGTTGCCGCCGGCGGAGCACAAAAATGCGATTGTTTTTCCCTTCCACGATGTGCCACCTAGTTCCATTAAGTTCTTTGCCGCAGCGTTCACGTCGAAATTGTATATGGGTGCCGAGAATGTTATTGTTGCGGATTCCAAAATGCGTTTTCCCAATAGCTTGACGCTTTCGTGATTGTAGCACTCCTTTCCGTCGCACTGCGGAAAATTGAATTCGGATGCGTCCATTATGGCGCATTCTTCGCCGTTTTTATCCAGGGCTTTTTTGAGCACATCGGCAAGGACTCTGGACTTGCTTTTTGGGTTGAGGCTGCAGCAGAGTATCAGGTGCTTCATGGAATTGTTGGGTGTTGAAGTTATTTTAATGGTTGCTTATAACAAACCTTCTTTGATTTCCTGCGTGAATTTCAGCACGTTGGTTTTTCCCACGCTTTCCTTTTCCAGCACGCCGCGGTCAATTAGTTTTTGCACGACCCTGTGGCTCTTGACTTTTGTCATTCCGGGAAGCCTTGTGACCTCCGCCTGCAGGATTTTCCCGTTGTTTTCTATTAAAAGGTTCACGAGCTTTTTTTCCTCGGAATTCAGGAGTTTCAGTATTACGTCGGTGTTTTTTTTCAATGATTTTTCCGTGGACTCGACCTTTCCTGACATCAGGTAATAGGTGCCTGCGCCGACGACGATGGCAATGGAAATGACAAGTGGCAAGGCAGCCTCGAGGTCCCTTACCTGCTGTTCATGCGGGCAGGAAATCACGTTTCCAAGGTTGTCAACCTCGCAGGTTTCCGCATCGGAGAGTTTGAAGCCTAATAGTGGGGCCGAAAAAATTGCGAGCGACAAAAATCCTGCAAGCAAAATTATTCCGGCAAGAATCTTTTGGTTTTGTTTCATAAGGAAAAAACACGCCCAAAAACAAATTTAAATGCGATGCAATGGTTTCAAGAACCGCTATATATGGTTTCACCACAAGTTAGTGCAGATTTTAACCTTAAGGGGTGATGAGTTTTTGAAAAATGGAATTGAACAGGAAACCATTGTATATGCCCTAGCGTTTTTGGTGCTTGGGACAATGGCATTCAACGTTTACCTGCAGGGAGACATCTCAAAGCAGGTGGAAATACAGAGCTCGGCAATGGGCAACATGCGATTTGCGCAGGCGCCTGTTGGCACGCAAAGCGCGCAAGGTGGCGCACAAAACAGCGGAGTGATTTCATTCCAGGAATTCCTCCCAAAGGGCGTTCCGGCAATATACGGCGCGGAACTCGGAGTTAGCTTCGACAAAACCGTTGAAAGCCTAAACGTGCTTTCGGGGCTCGATGGGGACCTTTTCCCGAATGGAAAGTTAAGGTTCGCCGACCTCGATGATGCGGCAAAGCAGGATTATATCAGGCTCGGAATGAGCATTTCCTGCGAATATTGCTGCGGCGCGGAATACATTGTGGCTCCGAACGGCCAGCCCGCATGCGGATGCGCGCACAGTGCGGCAATGAGGGGGCTCGCAATGTACCTGCTGAAAAACCACAGGGCAGAGTTCACGAATGAACAAATCCTGGAGCAAATGACTATGTGGAAAACAATGTTTTTCCCGAAGCAAATGTACCAAAAGGCTGTCCAGCTCCAATCGGAAGGCACAAGCCTGACCGGCACGGTACTAGATGAAGTGCCTGACATGGTGGGAGGCTGCTAAAATGACGGAAAAAGAGGAGAATGTAACCATGAGCAAGAACACAATAGTTGCGCTGATTTTGGGCGCAATGTTCCTTTTGGCGGCGTTCCAGACCATACAACTCTCGGAGCTAAAGCAGGAAGTGAACACACAAAAAACAACAATTGAAGGCATGATGGGAAACGCGGCGCTTTCTGCCGCACCCACGGGGCAGGCAAGCGGTTCTGCGGCATTGCCGCAGAGCCTTCAGAATGTCCCCGATATGGTTGGGGGCTGTTAAGTGAATAATAGCTTAACCGAAAAAGTTGCCGGGGGCGCTACAGCCGCCTCCGGCGCCCTCAGTTTCTTGGGCGGCTGGCAGGTTTGCCACAACATATGCCTTGGCCTAATAGCAGTGCTTGCACTCATGGGAATCAGCGTTAATGGAATGCCGCTTGAGTTCCTTGCGGACTATGCGGCGCCTCTTTGGACAATCGCGGCTGCACTGTTGCTGTTCACGGGGTACATGTACGTGAAGCACAAGTGTGTTTCAAAGAACATGCTAGCGGCGAATGCGGGATTGATAATTGCGGCAACCCCTTTTTCGCAAGCCGACCCTTACAGGATTGGCCTGTGGAGCATAGGTTTTGGGTTGGTTGGAGTGGCGGTTTACAATTACGCAAAAGAAAAACTATCAAAAAAAATGGAGGAAAAAAAATGTTGTCATACACAAACGCAGCGATAGCATTGGTCGTTATAGTGGGCATAGCAATGCTTGGTTCGGCTGTGCTCAATTTGAATATGCAGGCGCCAAGTTCGGCGCTTGAGAACACGCCGGCGAATTATCAGCAATTCGCTGCCGCGGAACTGCCGGATAAATGCGCAGTGCCACCGGGACAGGACCCTGTGAAATGGAAGGAGCATTTGGGCCATCACCCGGACCAGTACGCGGAGTGCCTATAAAACAAAAATTTTGGAAATTGAGGGATGATGCATGGATTTGAACAAAACTATACTGATAGGAATAGTCGCAGTGGTTGTGCTGGTTGGCGCGTTCACGGTTTTCAAAACCACGGGCTTTGCGGCAGCCGTGGATCCAATCGGCACGGGGGCAAGCACCAATATTGGGGACAATGCCCCCTTATTTTCCCTCAAGAATTTGGATGGCAAAACCATAAACCTTGCCGATTATAAGGGGAAAACAGTGGTGTTGTTTTTCAACGAGGGGGGAATGTGCTATCCTTCATGCTGGAACCAGATAAAGGAACTCGCGGTTGATGAAAGGTTCAACAATTCCGAGGTTGTTTCGTTCTCCATAGTTGTGGACAGCGAATCGGATTGGAAAAAAATCACATCACAAGTGCCAGGATTTCCCGCATCGGGAATACTGTTCGATTCCAAGGCAGAGGTTTCCTCCAAGTATGGGGCCCTCGATATGCCTTCCTCAATGCACGGGGGGCAAATGCCGGGACACACATACTACATAATTGATGGGGCGGGTGTGCTCAGATATGTTTTTGACGACCCGAAAATGGGAGTGAGAAACGAAATGCTTGCAGGGGAAATCGCAAAGTTCGCGTGATTGAAAATGGCTGATTTCCTCCTGGGCGCATCACTCATAACCGCATTCATTGCGGGAATGGCTGCATTGTTCGCCCCGTGCTGCATAACCGTACTTTTGCCGGCCTATCTTGGCTCGGTTTTCAGGCAGCGTGCAACTATATTTCTCATGACGTTTGTATTTTTCCTTGGCCTGCTCACGGTTTTTTTGCCGCTTGGCCTTGGAATCGCGGCGCTGGGGGAATTTTTTGCCCAGTTCCATGACACGTTCTTCATTCTGGGCGGAGTGTTCCTCGCATTATTGGGCGCGATGATACTTCTTGGAATCCATGCATCCTTGCCGTTCTCGGTTGCCCCAAAGGCGGGCATAACTGGAATTGGTTCCGTGTACGTGCTTGGGATATTTTCGGGCTTTGCAACAATGTGCTGTGCACCCGTGCTTGCGGGGGTTCTTGCTCTCGCCGTGCTTCCCGGCTCGGTTCTTTTGGGTGGATTGTATTCCCTTGCGTACGTGCTTGGGATGGTGGCGCCGCTGTTTTTGATTTCATACTTTGCGGACAAAACATCGGCTGTGCAAAAAATGCGCAAATTAAACAAGCCGATTTGCTACAATGTTTTGGGCAGGGAAGTTAGGATAAGATTATCAGATGCGATTGCGGGAACAATGTTTTTGCTAATGGGCGCGTTCACGATTTATCTCGCACAAACTGGGGGATTGCAGCAAATGAGCGCATCAAAACTGGAAACAAATATCCTCATGGCAAGCCTTACGCAAATGCTGCAGGAAAACCTCTCAGGGATTCCCGATTATGCGATTATTGCGATAACAATTGCAATTGCCGCAGTGGTTGTGTACAAGGCAATGGAGGCGATTAAAAAAGGCAAAAAAACTGGGGGGATTGAATGATTGGTAAAATTGTGGAAAGTGCGAAGCGAAATCACATTGCGCAAATGGCGATATGCTGCCTGCTGCCAGTTGTGCTGATAATCGGTCTCAAGGTGCTTGGCTATAACGAACCTTGGGTATTTGCGCTCGCAATAGCCGTGTGCGTGGGCTCGCACATTGCAATGGGAATAATCGGGGCTCAAAAGGAGGGGGCTTCATGCCACTAGGATTAGAAAAATTTGGCCTTGAAAAGTACAGGGGGTGGATTGAAAACGGTTTTTGGGTTTTGGTGCTTGCGGTGGTGTACATTGCAATGCAAAAGGCAATGCACCCGGGGTGGACGATATTTGGAATATGACTACGCCCAAGAATTATTCCTGAATTGATTTTTTGGCTATTTTGGGGTCGCAGGTGTTCGGGTGCTCTTTGCACCAGGTTTCGCACGCATCTGCGTGGCTTTTTTCGCGGTACTTCATGCCACAAATAGTGCACTCAAACGCGCCGGCACCCATAAAAAAAATTTTTTTTGCCATACAAACCTAATCGCCGCAAATTTGATTAAATTGATGTTTCAAAAAGTGATATTAATGGTTTCTGACCAACGTTTATGCATGGGAAAAAAGTTTTTCGCTTCGACGCTGTTATTATTGCTCGCATTTTCCGGTTGCCTGCAGACAAATGCTGCGCCAGAAAACCGTTCCGATGAAACAACTTACATTGCCATTTCGCCCAATGAGCTACGGCAAATGCTGGAGAACAAAGGCTTCTTTTTGCTCGATGTGCATATCCCAGAACAAGAGCATATCCCCGGCACCGATGCTTTTATTCCTTACAATGAACTAGAATCCAACATTGCCAAATTGCCCGCCGATAAAGGCGCGCCGATAGTTGTTTATTGCAGGACTGGCTCGATGAGCCTTGAGGCGTCACAAAAGCTCGCCGAACTTGGTTATACGAATGTGATGAACCTTGAGGGGGGAATTAATGCGTTCAATGCCGCGCAAACGCAACAAGAAGAACCGGCGATGATAAAAGGCGAGGCATTGCTCGAAGCGGTTGCCCCCAAAGAAGGCGTGGTGCTGCCGGTAAAATGGGGAGATGCGATTGCCAAGGCGCGTGAAGCCGGGGCGATTGACTTGAACAAGTACATTGGGCTGCGGGAAAAATATGGGCAGGGTATTTCTTCTGAAGAATTAAAAATCCTTAAGGAGGGGAGCGATTCAAATATTTTCTTTTCGCATGAGACCGCGCAGTTCAACCTCAACATGCTCTGGGCACTTGGATTGGTGAACGAAAACCCTATTCTTACCAAAGGAAAAATTTCTGAGTATGAGGATCCCGGAAGGTTCGCATCCACCGGCGGATGGACCCTTGGAACTAAAAAGGGGGGCGAGCTTCTTGCAAGCGCAAAAATTATCGAACTCACACCCAAACAACAGGCAATTGTGGATGAAGTGACAATGAATGTTTATAGGCCGTGCTGCGGAAATAGCACGGCTTTCCCGGACTGCAACCATGGAATGGCGGCGCTTGCACTTGCCGAGCTGATGGCATCGCAAGGGGCAACAGAAGAGGAGATTTATCGAGCGCTTTTGGTGGCAAACTCGTACTGGTTCACCCAAACCTACGTTAACACAGCGGCTTATTTTGAACAGCAGGGAAAAAGCTGGGGCGAGGTTGACGCAAAGGAGGTTTTGGGGAAAAATTATTCGAGCTACAAGGGAAGCGTGAGGGTCCTCAAGGAACTTGATGAGACCTACCAGGTAAATACGGGCGCCGGGGCGTGCAGTGTGTGATTTGGTAAAAAATGAAGTATTTTAACCCGAATAGTTATAGATTAGTTTTGTGAATAGGAATCTTAAACTTGTCCTTGCGGCATCGGTATTAATTCACTCCGGGGTAAATTTGTTCGCCCCCCTTTATGCCGTATTTATAGAAAATATTGGAGGAACACTTTTTGATGCGGGGGCGGCAATAGCAATTTACTCTATTTTAAGCGGCGTTCTCTACTTTCTTCTGAAGGAAATTCCCGACACGGGTTTTTCAAAAAGGCACATGATGTTTGCGGGTTACATAATTTTCTTTTTTGGCTACATTTCATATCTCTTTGCATCATCCCCACTGCATGTTTTCGGCATACAGGCACTGCTGGCAATAGGCGAGGCAATAATCAACCCTTCATGGAGCGCGGTCATTGCGGCTTCGCTTGAAAAGGGCAAAGAAAGGGAGAATTATTCAAAATTTTATGGTTATAGGTCAATAATCTCGGGGCTTGCCGCACTTGCTGGAGGATTCATTGCCAATGCTTTTGGTTTCACAATCGTATTTGGGGCAATGGCGGCATTTGCGCTTGTTGCGGCCGTGATTGTACTCGAGGTGAAGGAGTAAAAAAAATCAGTGCCCGTGTTCCTTGAATGTTGCCGCGCAGTGGATGCAGCAAAAAGTGAGCTCTTTTCCCCTGATTTTTTCGGTGTGCCCACCCTTGAATACCTCGCAGCCGCAGTGGGCGCACTTTGAAAGGTTAGGCTCTATCGCAAGTTCCACCAGGTCACCGAACTTGTGGAGCATTTGCATGCAGAATTTTTTTCCCTTCGGGGTCAGGGCATAGACCTTTTTGTCGCGCTCGCCCTCGGACTTGACCTTCACATAGCTGATTTTTTCCAATTTGGCGAGGAAAGGGTACATCTGCCCGGGGGAAATTTTTTTCCCGAGCTTTTCGCCCGCAATTTTTATGAGGTCATAACCATGCATGGGCTTATCACACAAGATCACAAGGCTATAGAACTTCGCCATGTTGGTTACTTTCAATTCAGGCATAAACAACAACTCGACGCAAATAATTTAAAAACGGATATATCATAATTAGATATATTCTTGGGATGCACATTGGATTCTTGGAATGAAAAAAGGGCATAAATATACTCTCAAAGGGAACAGGCGTGGGCAATAAAACACAAAATCAAAGGATTTTTCTTATAGTTATAGGATTGGCGGTTCTATTTTTAGGGGCGCAATTCATTGCACTCAATTCAAAAAATGCGCCAAATGCCGACAATGTCGACAATAATGCACCTCCAAATGAAATAACGCAGGGCCCTGGAACAATGCAGGAAGTATACCTCAAGGCACTTGGCACGGGGGTTTATGATAAGCAAAAAATAACCGTGAAAAGGGGCATTCCTGTCAGGCTGCACTTTAGCGCGGAACAAAATTCTGGTTGCGGAAAATTCTTCATGATACCAAAATACGGGGTGCAATTGGTTTCAAGGAACGGGGAGGAGCAAACCGCTGTTTTCACGCCAAATGAGGCCGGTGTTTTCGAGTACAGCTGCAGCATGAGGATGTTTGTGGGAAAGCTTGAGGTGGTTGCTTGAAGCGCATGCAAAATCTCTCAAGAATCCTCGGCCAGCAAAATAACCTCTTTAAATTCTCGGCTTTTTCCGTGCTCGCGGGGATAATCCTTGCACTGACATCCGGCGCAATCATTTTGCCCATCATGATAATCAATCCGCTCGCCGACCCATTGAAAGTTTTGGCCATGGCAATAATCGCAATTCTTATCGGGCTCAACTTGACAGTGTTGCTCAGCTTCAGGAAGATGGCTGCAACAACAGCGGCAGGTTTTGGGTTTGGTAGCGCGGCGGCAACTGTCACAACCGCTTGCGCATTTTGCCCGCCACTTGTTTTCGCGTGGTTTGGGGCGGGAACAACCGCGGCGCTTTTTACGGATTTTAGCATTTACATAGGAGTTATTAGCATCGGGCTTCTTCTCGCAGGATTATATTATTCGCTAGATAGCAACGAGTGCAATAATGAAAAGGGAGAGGAATAAAAAATGGAAAAAACACTTAAGGTATCGGGAATGCACTGCAAATCGTGCGCGGTCCTTCTCAAGGACGTCACAGAGGAAATAAAGGGAGTGGAAGCCGCCGTAGACCACGAGAAGGGAACTGTGAAAATAAAAT
>JANLHD010000131.1 GCA_024653865.1 archaeon
AACCCTTGTCCCCCAGGTTCTTTTCTATCACAGCCTCTATTGCGGAGCCAACTATCGCGCCGTGCGCACCCGCCCCAATTACCTTTTGAACGTCTTTGGCGCTAGAAATTCCAAATCCAACGCACACGGGCAACTTTGTTTTGGACCTGATTTTTTTCACGAGCCTAACCGTGGAATCCTCTATTCCCTTCCTCTCGCCAGTGACGCCCATTACCCCGACGACATAAATGAAGCCGCTCGCCTTTTTCGCAATCCGAACAATTTTTTTTGCAGGCGTCGTGGGGGCCACGATGAATATTTCCTCAATTCCTATTTTTTTGCACAATGAATTGAATTCGGCGGATTCCTCAAGCGGCATGTCCGCGACAAGCACCCCGTCCACTCCGGATTGCTTTGCCTTTTTCAAAAATTTTTCGATTCCATACCTGTAGACCAAATTATAATAAAGCAAAAGCCCGATGGGCGTAGTGGGGTTCGATGCCCGAACATTTGCTATCAGTTCGAAGCATTTGTCCGAATCCATTCCTGATTTTAGCGAACGCTCATCCGCGGCCTGTATTCTTGCGCCGTCCGCAATCGGGTCCGAGAACGGAAAACCAAGTTCCAAAATGTCCGCATTTTTTGCGAGCGCGTGCACTATAGCGCGCGAGGTCTCAAAATCCGGGTCGCCCAAAACCACGAAGGGAATGAGCGCGCCCTCTTTTTTTGCGCGAAGCTCCGCGAATTTTTTTGCGTACCTGCTCATTTCTTTTCGCCCTTCCAATGTTTTACAAGTTCTTCAAGGTGATGTTCCTCTTCAGGATAAACTTTTCTTGAAAACCTCAGTTCGAATTCGTCGGGGGCAAGTTCAGCATCCCATTCTTGAATGACCTTAACTTTGCCCATGACCTGATAAAGTGAGCTTGTCTCAGGACAGTATGCCACCGGAAAACCATAAGGGTTGCCATTCAAAACCGGGAATGCCTTTACGTAAATGGCCCTTTCCTGTCCGTCAATAAATGCACTCGCCCTTAATATGTGCCCATTTTTCATTGCATTTCCCAAGCGTTTTTCAGTTTCCGCGCAAAGCCTTTTTGTTTTTCCCTCCCATTTGCCAACACTCACTTTTCCTCTATATTGCTGGACCCGCTTCATATCTTCACGCCCATCGCCTTCGAAACAGTTTCCAAATCCTTGTCCCCCCTTCCGGAGAGGTTGATTATAATAACATCGTTTTTCGAGCAATTTTTTGCGTACTTCATTGCATACGCAACCGCGTGCGAACTCTCAAGCGCGGGGATGATGCCCTCTTTTTCCGAAAGTATTTTGAACGCGCCAAGCGCCTCGTCATCCGTTGCATAACTGTACTTTGCCCTTCCAAGTTCGCGCAGCATCGAGTGCTCCGGCCCAACTGCGGAATAATCAAGCCCCGCGGAAATCGAGTGGGTATTGTAAATTTGGCCGAACCTATCCTGGAGCACGTACGTGAGCGTGCCGTGCAAAACCCCCTTTGCCCCCAACTTCGGGTCCGCGAACCTGGCCGCGTGCTCGCCGCTTTCGATTCCGTGCCCGCCCGCCTCGACGCCGATGAGCTCCACTTTTTTGTCCTTGAAAAAGGCCCTGAAAATTCCTATGGCATTCGAGCCGCCGCCCACGCACGCAATAATTGCCTTCGGAAGCCTGCCTTCCTCCTTCAAAACCTGCCTGCGCGCCTCCTTTCCTATTACACTCTGGAAATGCGCAACCATTTCGGGATAAGGATGGGGGCCTAGCACCGAACCCAAAAGATAATGCGTATCCTGCACATTTGCGGTCCAATCGCGCAGTGCCTCATTGATCGCGTCCTTAAGCGTTCGAGAACCGCTTTTTACGGGAATAACTTTTGCCCCCGCAAGCTTCATTCGAAACACGTTCGGCTTTTGCCTCTCAATATCAACTTCGCCCATGTAAATCTCGCACTCAAGCCCAAGTTTCGCGCATGCAATTGCCGTGGCAACCCCGTGCTGCCCCGCCCCGGTTTCCGCAATCACCCTTTTCTTGCCCATGTGCTTTGCAAGAAGCGCCTGCGCAATCGCGTTGTTGATTTTGTGCGCACCCGTGTGCGCCAAATCCTCGCGCTTTAGGTATATTTTGCACCCGAATTTTTTGCTAAGGTACGGCGCGAAAGTAAGGGGAGTAGGCCTTCCAACGAAAGATGAGAGCAATTGTGCGAGCTCCTCATTGAACAACTTGTCCTTTTTGCATTTTTGGAACGCCTTTTCAAGTTCCAAAACCGCGGGCATCAGGGTTTCGGGAACAAATTGCCCGCCGAACCCGCCAAAATAACCTTTCTTTGCGCTCATTTTTGGGCACTCTCCACGCTCCTAATAAACGCTTTTAGCTTTGAAAAGCTTTTCCTGCCGGGAATCGCCTCAACCCCGGAGCAAACATCCACGGCAAAGGGCGAATTTCGCGCAATTATGCCCCCGACATTTTGTGCATTGAGGCCGCCGGAATAAAACAGCCTCGAATTATCAATCCCAGGCGCCTTCACAAGTTTTTCGTCAAACCTCTTTCCGGTGCCGCCGAACTCACCCTCCTTGAACGAATCAACCATCATGTATTCGCACGAATACAAGGAGAGCCTTTTCACGGAATCCTTGCCGCGAACATGCGCCGCCTTTATCACAGGAACACCAAACCCATTTTCTTCGCCCGGCTTTTCGTTCCCCGAAAGCTGGACCAAATCAAGCGGAATCTTTTTCACGAGATTTTGGATGCGGCCTCTTTTTTCATTCACAAAAACCCCTGCAACAAGTGCCCTTCCCCTAATTGCAAGCGCAATTTCCTTTGCCCTGGCATCATCCACAAATCTTGGGCTTTTTGGGTAAAAATTAAGCCCAATGATGTCCGCGCCAAGTTTCACCGCGTCAACGGCGTCCTTTTTTGTGGTTGTTCCGCAAATTTTTACCAAGGTTTTTTTGCAAAGCTCGCGCAACTTGACTTTGGGCACCCGCGCGGACATTATCGCAGAACCCACGAGCACCGCGTCCACAATCCCTTCCAAAGAATCAACCTGCGCCCTAGAGTTGATTGACGATTCCGAAACAAGAATGATTTTTTCCCTCAACGCCTTCGGAATGAGCTTTGCGAGCCTTCGGGTTTTTTTGAAATCCTCCTTCATTGTATTGAGGTTCCTGTTGTTTATTCCTATAATAGAAGAACCGGATGCCAATGCGCGCTTCAATGTATTTGCATCATCGCACTCCACGAGCGCATCCATTCCCAAAGACTCTGAAAGCGCAGTTAGTTCCCTAAGTTTTTTTTGTGTGAGCATGTTGGCAATGAGTAGCACCGCGTCCGCGCCAAAATAACGCGCCTCATAAATCTGGTACCCGTCAATTATGAAGTCTTTTTTCATCACCGGCTTTTTTGTGCGCCTTTTTGCCTCGCGCAAAAACTTTGGGTTGCCGGAAAAAAACTTTTTCTCCGTGAGCACCGAAATCGCATCGGCATACTCGTCATATAATGAAACGAATTCCTTAAGGCTTGCCTTCGCATTTATTTTCCCGCGAGAAGGCGAGCTTTTCTTGAACTCCGCAATGATTGCAATGCCCTTTCTTGAGAGCGCCTTTTTGAAGGCGTGATTTGCCTTTTTTAATTTCTTTTTGAGAAATTCAACGGGCCGCTTTTTTGATTGCACGGCAATTTCCGCCTGCTTGATTTTGCGCATTTTTTCAAGGAATTTCAATTCAATGCCCCCAAATTCATCTATTGGACTCCTCAATTAATTCTTCGAGTTTTTTCAACGCTTTTCCCGATAGCAAGGATTGCTTTGCGAGCGCAATTCCTTCCCCAAAATCCCTGGCCTTGCCGTTTGCATAAATCGCGAGCCCGGCATTGAGCGCAATTGTGTCAAACCTTGCGCCCTTTTCCTTCCCATTCAGGATGTTTTTTATTATTTGTGCGGATTCTTTTGCATTTGCAACGCCAAGCTCATTTTCCCTGCACCTCGAAAACCCGAATTGCTCCGGGGTTATTTCTTTTTTCCCAACCTTTTTGTCCTCGACCTCGAAAATAATTGTTTTTCCCGTGAGGGTCGCCTCATCAAACCCAGAGCCGTGCACAACAAGCGCTTTTTTTGCCCCAAGCCCCGCGAGAACGAAAGCCAGTTTTTTGGCAAGCTCCTCACTATATGCCCCAAGCAGGTAAGTGGACGCATTCGCAGGATTCGTTATTGGCCCAAGGATGTTGAAAATAGTGCGCTTGCCGATTTCCTTGCGCGGCCCAATCGCATATTTCATTGCCGGGTGATGCGTTGGCGCGAACATGAAAGCAATGCCAATTTTTTTCAAAATTTCCGAATTCCTCTCGGGAGAAGTTCCAATGTTTACCCCAAGTGCCTCGAGCACATCAGCGGCACCGCATTTGCTTGAAGCGCCCCTGTTCCCGTGCTTTGCGACAATGCACCCGGCTCCCGCTGCAACGATTGCGGATGTGGTTGAAACGTTGAAGGAATTTTTTCCGTCACCACCCGTGCCAACAACGTCGAGCAAATTTGCCTTTCCGTCATATTTCACGCGCGCAACCACGCCCCTCATTGATTCTGCCGCGCCCTGAATCTCCTCAATGGACTCGCCCTTTTCAGAAAGCGCGATGAGAAATTCCACTATTTTGCCGTGCGCGCACCTTCCGGACATTATCTCGTCAAAAACGATTCTTGCCTCTTCGCGTGAAAGGCTTTTTTTGCCACAAACCTTTCGGATAGCATCATCAATTGCGTCACCCATTTTTTTCATCTCCCTGTGCCCCAACCATCCCAAGGATGTTTTCAATTATCTTTGCGCCTTCGGGGGTCAGAATGCTCTCCGGGTGGAACTGCACGCCTTCCACAAAAAACTTTTTGTGCCTAATGCCCATCACGATTCCAGAAGCGCTTTTTGCCGACACTATTAGGTCTTTGGGTATTGATGTGCCGCAAAGCGAGTGGTAGCGCCCAACCTGGAACGGGCTTTGAATTCTAGCATAAATTCCCTTTCCATCATGCGTCACAAGCGAGGGCTTTCCGTGAATCGTCTCTGGTGCCTTCCCAACCTTACCCCCGAATGCCTCAACCATTGCCTGTTCACCAAGGCACACGCCAAAGAGCGGGATTTTTCCGGCATACTCCCTGATTACGGAAATGCTGTTTCCCGCATTCTTCGGGTCGGAGGGCCCGGGGGAAATGACTATCAAATTCGGCTTTTCCTGCGAAACGATTTCATTCATTTTTTTCATCGGCACATCATTGCGGTAAACAAGAACTTTGCACCCGCGCTTTTCGAACTCATCCACGAGGTTGTATGTGAACGAATCGAAATTATCTATGAACAAAACCTTGAGGCTTTCGAACCTCATTTTTTCGAATATCACTTAAATCCCTCCGCGAGCTCGATTGCGCGCAGGGCGGCCCTTGCTTTTTTTTCTGTTTCGTCAAATTCGGCATTGGGGTCGGAATCGAAAACTATTCCCGCGCCCGCGCGGATGTACGCTTTTTTGCCGCGAATGCTCATGCTCCTAATGACTATCGCGGAATCGAATTCCCCGGATGGCGTCAAATACCCGATGCTGCCGCCATAGAATCCTCTCCTGTTTTTTTCCGCAAGGCGAATGAGCTTCATTGCCTCAACCTTGGGGGCGCCGGTTAGCGTTCCCATGTTCATTGACGCCAAATACGCGTGCATGGCGTCGTATTCGTCCCGAAGCTCCCCCGTGACATTGCTCACTAGGTGCTGGACGTGCGAGTATTTTTCAATCATATACGGGCGGTCGCAGTGCCTCGAGCCGGGCTTTGAGACGCGCGCAACGTCGTTTCGCGCAAGGTCAATTAGCATTGTGTGCTCCGCCATTTCCTTTGGGTCGTTCTTCAACTCAGCCTCAAAACGCGAGTCAAGGTCGGGGTCGATCTTTCCGTCGGCGCCGATTCCCCTTGGCTTTGTGCCCGCAATCGGCCTTATCTCAACTTGCTTGGGGGTGTTCCCGGAGACTTTTATGAACATCTCGGGGCTGCTTCCCAAAAGCACTCCGTTCGAATTATTGAAGAAAAACATGTAAGGGCTCGGGTTTAGTTCCCTAAGCGCGCTGTAAATGTCAAGAGGCTGTGCAAAATGCTCCACAATTATTGTGCGCGAAGGCACTACCTGGAACACGTCCCCTTTGAGAATGTGCTTTTTCATTTTTTGCACGATTTTCACGAATTCGGCGCGTGAGGTGTCTGTTGATGCTTTTGGCATTTTAGGTTCTCCGCCGGAGCGTTTGGGCAAGGGGATTTTTTTTGCAAAAGTTTCCTTGTATTCCGAAATTATGCGTTTGCACCTTTGCTCCTCCGAAGCCCTGTCCATTTCGTCCAGAATGAATGCGTTCGCAACAAAGGTCGCGGTTTTTTTCCTGTGGTCGAATATGAATAGGCTGTCATAAAAATTCATTTCAAAATCAGGTTCCTTGAGGACATCGCCGCGGTTTTTCGGGAGCCTCTCGAACTGGTCTATAAAATCATATCCGATTGCGCCCATGAGCCCCGCATAAACCGGGAACGGCTTGTACGCGGGTTCGAGGCAAAATGCCACTGCCCTTAGGACATCGGCCTGGGTTTTCGCCAAAAGCCTCTGGGATTCGCTCATGAAGCCCTTGCTTTTTTTGATTGTGCCGGAAATGAGGTTTCCCTTTTGCTCGAGGCTTGAGCTTCCCTTGAGTTTTTGCAAAATAATTGGAAAAAGCCTTTTTCCCAATGGGTTTAGGGCGGTGATTGTGAACGAATCCCCTTTTCCAATGACATTGATGCATGGGCTTGCGCTGCCAATGCTTTTTTCCCCGTACTTTGTAATCACATCTGCGCTTTCCAGGAAGATGGAATTTTTTTTGCGCCCATAATCCGAGAGCTTCATGAAGTATTCAATTGCGTTCCCATCGCTCTGCACTTCCTCGTAAAGAGGCACAATCTGATTGGGCTTTGCCGCCCGAAGTTCCTTCAACCCGTTCATTTTACTTCAATCCTTGACTCTTTTCTTTGCTTTTTCTTTTACTAAATTTTTTCCTTTTCACGAAAAAGAAAAAATTTGGGGACAGAGGGATTTGAACCCCCATCACCCGGTTCCTCCAACCTTTTCGCAAAAGGTTTCTGGAGCCGGGTGCACTACCAGGTTATGCTATGTCCCCGCGCGTTTGCGACCGCGCGTGCCGCGTCCGCCTCACTTGTGTTCGGCAGGACGAAACTCGTTTAGGTTCGCACTTTGCTTTTCCAATGCAATGGCTCTAAAGCCAACGCCATGCGTAAAGAGTGATGAACTTTATAAAAATAGTGTCAAGAAGGAGCCGATGGCTCTCTATTTCAGAAAGCTTCTTGCCAAAGTAAATCCCTTCTGGCCATACAACAATTAGCGTGCCCCTAAATATTTAAAGCTAACTAAAAGGGCAAAAGTGCTCATGAGAGGGTTTCTTTTATAGAATTGAGTTTTTGCCACCCGTATTGCTTTGAAAGGCCCGAAAGTTCGCGCTTAAGGGGCTCGTATGCGTCCTTGATTGCTTCCCGAAGTTCGCGGCTTTTTTCCTCCCCTATTTTTGATTCGAGGTTTATGAGTTTTATTTCAAATGTGGTGGCCTCTTTTTGGAGGCCTTCGAGCTGCTTCTCAATGAACCTCATTTCGGAAAGCCCAAGGCTTGGGGATTCCCTGCCAATTTGCGAAAGCGCCTCTGTGAGCTGGTGGATGTCAACAACAAGCCCTCCCACAAGCATGTGCAAGTGGCGCTCGAGGTGCCTCTCATCGGTTTTCCCAAAATATTTTTCTATCATGGCAAAACTAGTGATTTTTTGGGTTTATTTTTTGCTTGGGCTTCAAATGCCCGCGGTCGCGTTCCGCCGCAAGTATGCGCTTCACCGCGACAATATATGCGGCCTTGCGGTAGGAGCTCTTTTCCTCGATCCTCGACTCTTCGGTGCGCGCAAAAGCCTTGATCATGATGTTCTCGAGCTTTTGGTTTACTTCATCCTCCTCCCAGTAAAGGTTGGTGGTGTTCTGCGCCCACTCAAAATAGCTCACCACAACCCCGCCCGCATTCGCGAGTATATCCGGGAGCACAATAACCCCATTTTTTTCAAAATAATCATCCGCCGCGGCCGAAAGCGGGCCGTTTGCGAGCTCGAGAATGGTTTTTGTCCTAACTTTTTCCATGTTTTTTTCATTCACAATGTTTTCAACGGAGGCCGGCACCAGTACATCAACATCCAATTCCACGAGCTCCTCGTTTGAAATGTTTTTTCCGACGCCAATTTCCTGCAATTTTTTTCCGTTGGCGGTTTCGGCAAGAAGTTTTTGCACATCAAGCCCCTTTGGGTCATATACGCCGCCGCGCGAATCCGACACGGCAACAATTTTCATTCCCCATTCAAAGAGGATGCGAGCCAGGTTTCCCCCGACGTTCCCGAACCCGTGGATTGCAACGCCCATGCCCTTTAATTTTTTGTCCTTTTTTTTCATGAACTCGCGAAGCACAATCGCGCCCCCAAGCGAAGTCGAATATGTCCGGCCCTTGCTTCCGCCAATGGAAAGCGGCTTTCCCGTAATCACGCCCGGCGCCTTGTAGCCCACAATTTTTTCGTACTCATCCATCATCCAGCCCATAATCTTGGGGGTAGTGTTCACATCCGGCGCGGGAATGTCCTTTTTCGGGCCTATAAATTCAGCGTACTCTCTGATGTAATTCCTGCTGAGCCTCTCAAGTTCTCCCTCGCTAAGAAGCTTCGGGTCGACCTTTATGCCGCCCTTTGCCCCCCCGAACGGGACGTTCACGAGCGCGCACTTTAGGCTCATTAAAAACGCGAGTTCCTTGATTTCGTTCATGTGGATTTCAGGGTGGAAGCGAATTCCTCCCTTTGTCGGCCCGCGCGCATCGTTGTATTGAATTCTATAAGAGGGAAAAATCCTGATGTCGCCATTGTCCATTCGCATGGGAATATTGATGTTAATCACGCGCTTTGGCTGGTTTAGGATGAAGAGCTCGAGGTCGGTTAGGCTCTTTACCTGCGCAATTTTGTTCAATTGCACCCTGCACACTTCGCACACGACTTCGTTATGTTCCTGCATTGCCGTCAAAACCAGACCACTAACCAATTGGCTCCTAGGTTATATTAAAATTTGTGGTGCAAAAAATAAAATTAAACAAGGTCGGGGCGCGTGTAAAAACCGTCCCCGGTTATTCCGGAGTCAACCCTTGCGTACCTGATTTTGGTTGTGTGCGGGCCGTAATCAATGAAATAAACGCAGTCGTTGGGAAGCGTCACCTTCATTTTCTCTATTGGGGGAATGCCAAGAAGGCTGCCGATAATGAGCCTGCCAATTCCCTGGTGCGTAACCACCAGAATGCACCTGCTCGAATACTTCTCGCGGAACTCCGCGAGCATGGGCTTTACCCGCGCCTCATCCGCATGCGCAAAGCTCTCGCCGTTTGCGTGCGCATAATCGTACTTGGATTTTTCCCGCTCCTCCCAAATTCCCGGAAAGCGATTTTTTATTTCCAAAACAGTGTGGCCCTCGAGAAAGCCGTAATTGATTTCCCGCAGGTCCTCGCGTATTTTCACCGGCAATTTGTGGGGCTTCGAAATTATTTTTGCGGTCTGCATGCAGCGATTGCGCGGCGAGGAAAAAACATAATCGATTTCCTCTTTCTTCAAAAGTTCGGAAATGAGTAGGGCCTGTTTTTTTCCGGATTCGTTGATGCTGGTTTCGGTCGTGCCCTGATATCTGTGCTCATTGTTATAATCCGTTTCCCCGTGCCTGCACAAAATTAGCTTCATTCACACCAGCTTTCTGCCGACTGCCTGCGCCACCAACTTCAGCTCCGCGTAAAGCTTCTCGAATTCCGGGATTCGCAGCTGCTGCGCCTGGTCGCTCAAAGCGTTCTCCGGGTCGTTGTGGACCTCAATCATAAGGCCATCCGCGCCCACGGCAATGGACGCCTTGCTAAGAGCAGGTATTGGCCCGCGCTTTCCCGCCGCATGGCATGGGTCAACAATCACCGGCAAATGAGTGAGGCTTTTCACCAATGGAATTACGCTAAGGTTCAGCGTGTTGCGCGTAAGCGGCTCGAATGTGCGAATTCCCCGCTCGCACAAAATCACGTTGTTGTTCCCCTCGTTCATGATGTACTCGGCGGCGAATAGCCACTCGTCAACCGTTGTCGAAACCCCGTTCTTGAGAATCACCGGCTTGTCTACTTTGCCGACTTCCTTTAGCAAATCAAAGTTCTGTGTGTTCCTCGCGCCAACGCGAAGCATGTCCACGTGCTTTGCAACGACCTCGACATTGCGCGGGTCCATTACCTCGGTTTCCGTGACAAGGTCCAGTTCCCTGCCAACTTTTTGGATGATTTTAAGCCCCTTTACCCCAAGGCCCTGGAATGCATAAGGCGAAGTGCGGGGCTTGTACGCCGAGCTGCGAAAAACCTTTACTCCCATTTTTTTGAGCGCCGTTGCAATCGTGAACATTTGTTCCTCGGACTCGCAAGAGCAAGGCCCGGCAATCATTACAATGTCATTTCCCCCGAACTCCACGCCCTTAACTTTTACAATCGTATTATCCGGATGCACTTCCCTTCCGACGCGCTTGTATGGCTTTTGGATGGGCATAACTTTTTCCACAAAATCAAGGCCCAAAATTATTTCTTTTTCAAGCCTTGCCTCGTCGCCGATTACGCCGACAATGGTTTTTTCAGTGCCCTTTGAAACGTGCGCCTGAAGGCCTTTTTTTTCTATTATGTCAACCACGTGATCCAAATTCTTTTGGGAAACATCCTTTTTCATCACAATTATCATCAAAAAAACCCCTTTGCAATCATTTCTTTTTCAAGAACAATTAAATACCTAACCTTGTGCCACCTTTTTTGCGGCATCAACAATTGCCTTGGCATCAATGCCGTACGCGGAAATGAGCTCTTCAGGCTTTCCCGAGTGCGGTATTCCGCAAACACCCAGGCTCTTTACCTCTATGCCGAAGCCCGAAACCGCGGCGGCAAGCATTTCTCCCATTCCCCCCGCCCTTCTGTGGTCCTCCGCAACAACGACCTTGGAGCCGTGCTTTTTCGCGAATTCCGCGAACTTCGCCTTGTTGAACGGCTTTACACAGTACAGGTCAATGACAGCCGAATTTATTCCATTCTCCTTTAATTTCGCGTGCGCCAAAAGCGCCTCGTGCAAGGTGATTCCCGCGCCAACCAAAACCACTGAATCTTTTGCCGACTCCTTTAGGACCTTGAACTCGCCTTCGGGAAATTCCTCGCCCGCGGAATAAATGATTGGGGTTTTCGCCCGTGTGGTGCGGATATACTTTATGCCTTTGAGGCGCGAACACAATTCCACTATTTTTTCCGTCGCATTTGCATCGCTGGGGTAAAAAACTTTCGCGTTCGGAAGCGTCCTGAACATTGCAATGTCCTCAAGGCCCATCTGCGAGGCACCATCTTCCCCAATCGAGACCCCCGCGTGCGAACCCGAAACCGTGAAGCTTGCGCTTGAAAGCGCCCCCATCCTGATTTGGTCAAAAGCCCTGGAGAGGAATGCCGCGAACGTGCTCGCGTAGGGAACAAATCCCTTCACCGACATTCCAAGCGCCATGCCAATCATGTTCTGCTCGCCAATGAATGCCTCGACATACTGATCCGGTTCGCTTTCCCTGACTTTTTCCGAAAAAGTGGAGTTGCTCACTTCTGCATCGATTGCAATAATGCGCGGGTTCGATTCCGCGAGGTTCTTTAACCCAGAGCCATAACCCTGCCTTGTCGCAACCTCCTCACCCATCTTGTACCCGGTAAATTTCATTTTTGCGGGAATCACTTTTTCCTCACCCGCGCCTTTTGGCTTTGCGATTTCAACCTTCGGGAAATCCATGTCGGGAAGTTCTAGCAGCGCCGCCTCAAGCCGATCCTTTGGAACCGGCTTTCCGTGCCAACCATCCTTGTTTTCGAGGAATGAAACCCCCTTTCCCTTGAATGTTTTTGCTATAATGAAAAGCGGCTTGCTTGATTTTCTCTCGGCCTTTAGCGCCTCAAGGACCTGGCTTATGTCATGTCCGTCGATTACGATTGCGTCCCAACCAAATGCCCTGGCCCTCTTTTCATATTCGCCCACGTGGTGGCCAACCATGGTCTCTCTGCTCTGCCCAAGCCTGTTCGCGTCGAGTATCGCAACAAGCCTGTCAAGCTTGTAATATGCGCCAAGCTGCATTGCCTCATAAACAGAGCCCTCCGCCATTTCCGAGTCCCCGAGGAGCACGAAAGTGCGGTTCTTTTTCCCGAGCTTTTTTGAAGCAAGTGCCATACCAACGCCAATGCCAAGGCCCTGTCCCAAAGAGCCAGTCCCGACTTTAATATAATTCAAAGAACCGGGCATTGGGTGGCCTTCGAGCGGGGAATCAAATTTTCTAAGCGAAAGCAAATCCTGTTTTATCGCCCCTGCATGATAGAGGCACGAGTAAAGTATGGGCGCCGCGTGGCCCTTGCTTAGGACAAACTCGTCGTTCTCGGGATTGTGTGGGTCGGTAATATCATAGGACATTTCCT
>JANLHD010000134.1 GCA_024653865.1 archaeon
CTAAAGCAGGGCGAGAGATGGCGAACCTACAACGACCTAACCGAACCCGAAAAAAGAATTCTCAGCACCGAACTCATTTTGCACCTCGCAAAATTCAACGTGCCGGAGTGGAAAATAAAGGAACTCATAGGCGAAGTATACTCCTTTCCAAACGAAAACCCCAAGAGCCCGGTGAGCGACGCAAAAGAATATTCGACGCTTATTAATGCATGCGGCCGCCACGGCCAGGCAAACATAGCGGTGGAAGTGTGCCTTGGCGACAGAAGCGAGAATTACATGCTCGCAATGAGCCTAATGCAAGAGCACAGAAGGCAACTTCGCGAAGGAATAGAATGGGTAAGCGCAAACGGCGTGCAGGAGGAGGAATTTTACTACTTTTTTGACGCACAAGGCGCCATAAAAGAATCCCTGGTGGGAATAATCGCGGGAATGCTCTACGGCTCCGGAATAATCGGCAACAACAAGCCAATAATCGCGCTCGCACAAGGCGAGGACGGGGCGTTAAAAATAAGCGGAAGGGCGACAAAGGACCTCCTTCAAAAGGGGCTCAACCTCGGGCACGCGTTTCGCGAAATATGCGCAACTCTTGGAGAAGGCAACGAAGGAGGGGGGCACGCAATCGCCGCCGGACTCAAGCTCCAAAAAGAGAGAAAAGAGGAATTTTTCAAAAAATTAAGCGAAAAAATCCGCGAACAATACGAACACAAAAAAGCTCTCGCCTAAAAATTTTGAAGCGGGTTTGAATCTTCGAAGCGAGTTTTTTTATACTCGCGGGCACTAACATCTAACATGGCGCAAACATTAAGGGTATTCGCGGTCCTAATCGCGGTTCTTGCAATTGCGGCAATTCTCTTCGTGCCAAGCGGAGGCGCGAGCGAATCAGGCCTAATAGTTTTAATGCAGGATAGGCAAACCCTTGATTCCTATTTTGTTGGCGGAAAGCTAAGGCAAGAAACCGTCGACGAAATCAATTCGAACATCGACAACGTGCCGGACCAGCTCTTTGAACTCTTCGGAAACAACAAAATAAACATCCAAATGGAATTCAACGACAAAGAAAAGCGCGAGTACTATGCGCAAACAGGCAAAAACCGCCTCGAATCCCTATACCTTGGCAACCGAAACACCGCCGACATAGAAGTGCGCATAAAAGAATCCACGCTCGACAAAATCGTGCTCTCAAACGAGCCCTTCGCAGAATTTTTGAACGCCATGAATTCTGGTGAAATTGAGTACAGGGGCCTTAACTTCGAGGGCAACGTAAAAGGCGCCACGGTCGGAATCACGACGCAAATCCTCGGCGTGGCGAAAAGTGTCCTCGGTTTTTTCGGCAGCTTTTTTGGCTAGAAAACTTTTTATCTAAAAAAAATTAAAAAAAAATAGCGGTTGCGGACAAAAAAATGCCCGCCCTAAAAAAAACTTATTTTTTCTTCGCCTGCTTTTTTTCCTTCAGCACTGCCTGCGCCGCCGCAAGCCTTGCAATGGGCACCCTGTAGGGCGAGCAGGAAACATTGTTGAGCCCGATTTTGTGGCAGAATTCAACCGAAGCAGGGTCGCCGCCGTGCTCTCCGCAAATGCCGATATCGATATTCGGGCTGACCTTTCTTGCCGCCTCAACGCACTGGATCATGAGTTTTCCCACGCCCTCCTGGTCAATGGTTTGGAATGGATCCGAAGCCAAGATTCCTTTTTGCAGGTAGATTTCGATAAACCTTCCCGCATCGTCCCTTGAAAACCCGAGGGTTGTTTGGGTCAAATCGTTTGTCCCAAAACTCAAGAACTCGGCTTCTTTTGCTATTGCCGCCGCGGTCACGCACGCCCTTGGAACCTCGACCATGGTGCCAATCTTATACTTGACCTTGCCTTTTACCCCAAGCTCAAGCGCGACCTTTGCGATTATTTGCCTCTGGGCAACAAACTCCTTCACGTTTCCCACCAGCGGAATCTCTATTTCCGGAAGCGCGACAATCCCTTTCTTCGAAACATTCAACGCCGCCTCGAATATCGCCCGCGCCTGCATCTCGGTGATCTCGGGATAGGTTATTCCGAGCCGACAGCCGCGGTGCCCTAGCATTGGGTTGAACTCCGAGAGCGATTCTATTGTCGACTTTATTTTCTCCACATCAACCCCCAAATCAGAGGCGATTTCTTTTATGTCCGCCTCTTCCTTGGGCAAAAACTCGTGCAATGGCGGGTCCAAAAGCCTTATGATTACAGGCAAACCATCCATTGCCTTGAAGATTCCCTCAAAGTCCGACCTTTGGAAAGGAAGGATTTTTGCAAGTGCCCCTCTTCTGCCGGCCTCGTCCTGCGAGAGAATCATTTCGCGAACAGCCCTGATTCTTTCCCCCTCAAAGAACATGTGCTCGGTCCTGCAAAGCCCGATTCCCTCGGCGCCGAACTCGCGCGCAATTTTTGAATCCTTGGGAGTGTCCGCATTTGTGCGAATCCCGAGCGTGCGCACCTTGTCCGCCCATTTCATGAGCGTCTCAAATGACCCCGAGAGCTTTGGCTCCACAAGCGCAATCTGGCCCTTGAAAACCTCGCCCGTTGCACCGTCAAGTGCAATGAATTCTCCTTCCTTTATTTCAACGCCCCGCGCCTTGAAAACGCCCGCGGATTCGTGCACAGAAATTTCCTCGCACCCGGCAACGCATGGCTTTCCCATTCCCCTAGCAACAACAGCTGCGTGGCTTGTTTTTCCGCCCCGGGCCGTGAGAATTCCCTGCGCCGCATTCATTCCCTCAATGTCCTCGGGCGAAGTTTCCGTGCGCACAAGAATCACCTTCTCGCCACCTTTAGCCATTTCCGCGGCCTTCTCCGCTGTGAACACCGCCTTTCCGACCGCGGCTCCGGGAGATGCCGCAATTCCCTTGGCGATTTGCTGGCCAGCCTGCTTTGCCTTGGGGTCTAGCTGCTTGTGCAATAATTGGTCCAATTGCTCTGGCTTAATCCTCAAAATCGCCTCGTCCTTTGTGATGAGCCCCTCTTCAACCATGTCCACCGCAATCTTCACGGCGGCCTGCGCGGTTCTCTTGCCGCTTCTTGTCTGCAGCAAATACAAATCGCCTTTTTCGAACGTGAACTCAAAATCCTGGAGTTCGCGGTAATGCTTTTCGAGCTTCTCATAAATCTTTATGAGTTCGGCATAAACCTTGGGGTGCGTGCTGCGCATGTCATCAACAGCCCTGGGGGTCCTAATTCCCGCAACAACGTCCTCCCCTTGCGCGTTCACCAAAAATTCGCCGTAATGCTCCCTCTCTCCCGTGGCAGGGTTTCTTGTGAACGAAACCCCGGTGCCAGAGTCATCGCCCATGTTTCCGAAAACCATTGCCTGCACATTGACACCCGTGCCCGCATCGTTTCTCAAATTATTTATGCGCCTGTAAGAAACCGCCCTGGGCGTGTTCCATGAAGCAAACACCGCATTGATTCCCATTTCAAGCTGCTTTTTGGAATCATCCGGAAAAGAGGTGCCGGTCGCGTCCCGAACGACTTTCTTGTAAGCCTCCACAACCTCCTTTAACTGGTCCGCATTCAAATCCGTGTCTAGTTTTGCGCCGTACTTTTTCTTGATTTTTTCAAGCGCCTCCTCGAACTTTTGGTGTGCAACCCCCATGACAACATCGCCGAACATGTTTATGAAACGCCTGTAAGAATCCCACGCCACCCTATCGTTTGCCGTGAGCTTTGCAAAGCCCTGCGCAGTTGCATCATTCATTCCAAGGTTTAGGACAGTGTCCATCATTCCGGGCATCGAAACATAAGAGCCGCTGCGCACGGAAACAAAGAGCGGATTTTTCGGGTCGCCGAATTTTTTGCCGGTCTTCTTCTCGAGCTTATCAACGCTCTCATCCACCTCTTTTTGGAGGCCCTGCGGCCACTTTTTTCCCAAATCATAATACTCGTTGCACGCCTCGGTTGAAACCGTGAAGCCATAAGGCACCCTAAGGCCGGCATTCGTCATTTCCGCGAGCTGGGCGCCCTTGTTACCCAACAAAAACATCGATTCTTCAGTATTGGGATTCTTTACCTCATCAAACATGTACACGTATTTCTTCAAACCTTAGCTCACCTCAAAAAAATTGCCAAACTATACCCGAATTGGTTCGGAAATATTAAAAAAACCCCTTGCCAAACACAAAAGGCTTTTTAACCAAAAAAACCCGATTTTTTGAAAAAACCGCTTTAGCGTCGCACGACCGCGCATGGCACTCGCGCGGCCGAAAAAGGCAAGAAAGGTTAAAAACAACAAAACACGGTTCAATTGGTATGAAGCCAAAAAAAATAGGGATTACCGGCCGCAAAGAAAACAGCCTCGCAAGGCTTTTTGCACAAAAAGCAATCGCAATCCTTGAATCAAAAGGAATCGCGGTTGAGATAGATTCCGCGTTTCTCCCAAGAAGCAAAGGAAAAACCCTATCAAAATTCTCGTGCGATTTGGTGCTCTCATTCGGCGGCGACGGCACACTCCTCTCTGTTTACCGCGAACTGGCAAAAAAAATCCCCGTAATGGGAATCAATTGCGGCAGCGTCGGATTCCTGCAGGCATACAAAAACACCGAACTCGAAGAAGCAACCGAGGCAATAGCCTCCGGAAAATTTGCGATTGAAAAAAGAACGCGCGTTGCCGCAAAAATCGACGGAAAAATTGCCGGAGAGGCCCTAAACGAGGCGCTCCTAGTCCCCGCAAAAGCCGGAAGAATCCTAAAATATAGGCTCGCAATAAACGGCCACGAGCGCGACGAAGCAGGCGACGGCCTCATTGTGGCAACCCCCACAGGAAGCACCGCCCACGCCCTGAGCGCCGGCGGCCCCATAGTGAAGGGAAACGCAAACGTGTTTGTGGTGGTCAGCATAAACCCGGTGAACTGGCAGCATCGGCCGCTCATAATAAATGACCACGAAAAAGTGCGCGCATACGCATTCCAAAAAATCAACGCGGAACTAATCCTCGACGGCCAGACTAGATTTCCGATAAAAAAAATGGTCGAACTCTCAAAAGGAAGCGAGGTATTGCTAGCAACCAAATAAACTACGGCAATCGCCAGATTTTTAATTGGCATTTGCCGATATCTTTTTATAGTCCTTTACACCAAATTGACCTTGATGATAACCATGGATACAAAGGAAATGCTCGCAATGGGCAATGCAAAAAAGAAGGCGCGTGAACACATAGTCCACCAGTTCATTGCGAAAACCCACTGACTTTCAAGCCCCCATACGCAAAGGGCGCTCCCCTTAGAGTTGAATACACATGAAAACTTCGCGCGTTCCAAAATTCTACGAAAAAAGCCAAAAAGAGCGGCTCGCAATAATTGCACAGTTCGCCGAACTATCGGAAGAGGAAACAGCGCTCCTAAAAAAATACGGCGCGCTCGAATTTGAGACCGCGGACCGCATGATAGAAAACGTTTACTCCACATTTTCGCTTCCCCTTGGAATCGCAACCAATTTCAAGGTCAACGGCAAAGAAGTCCTAATACCGTTCGCGCTCGAAGAGCCAAGCGTCGTGGCCGCGGCATCGAATGCCGCAAAAATGAGCGCGGGCTTTTTGGCAAAGGCAACGGACCCCATAATGATTGGGCAAATCCAATTGGTCAAAGTCAAGGACCCGCAGGGTGCAATCGCAAAAGTGAAAGAAAAAGAAAAAGAACTTCTCGAAAAGGCAAACTCCGGCGACTCCACGCTCGTAAAATTCGGCGGAGGCGCCCGCGAACTGCAGGGAAAAACAATCGAAACCCCCAGGGGAAAAATGGTAATCTTCCATTTGCTTGTTGATGTGCGCGACGCAATGGGCGCGAACGCGGTCAACACCATGTGCGAACGCATCTCAAGCGACATTGAACAAATCACGGGCGGCGAAACAAGGCTAAAAATTATTTCAAACCTGGCAATCCACAGGACGGTTAAGGCAAGCTGCATTTGGAAAAAAGAAACCTTGGGCGAAGAGGCAATAGAGCGCGTGCTTGACGCATACGAATTTGCAGCAAATGACGAGTTCCGCGCATGCACCCACAACAAGGGAATAATGAACGGCATAGATGCCGTCGTAATCGCGACGGGAAACGATTTCCGCGCGGTCGAAGCAGGGGCCCACGCATACGCCTCGCGCAGCGGAAAATACGAGCCGCTAACAAAATACTACAAAAACAACTCAGGCGACCTTGTGGGTGAAATTGAACTCCCGCTTGCGGTAGGCCTTGTGGGAGGCGCCACAAAAACCCACCCGACAGCAAAAATAAACGTCAAGATTTTGGGCGTAAAAACAGCCTCCGAACTCGCAGAAATAATCGCATCGGTTGGGCTTGCACAGAACTTTGCCGCAATGCGCGCACTCGCAAACGAAGGCATCCAAAGCGGGCACATGAAACTTCACGCAAAAAACATTGCCGTCGCGGCCGGGGCCGAAGGAAAAAAAATCGAGGAAGTCGCAGCGGCAATGGTTGCCGAGGGCAAAATAAGCGTTGGAAGGGCAAAAGAAATTTTGGAGGGAAAAAAATGAAGCTCTCACGCGGCGCATACGCCATGTTTTTAATCACGGTTTTTTTCATCAACTGGATAGGGCTGTTGGTAATAGTTGAAAACCTTATTCAACTCACGGCGGGAAATTGCAGCATCTTCTGCTTCAATTTGAATTCGCAATCCCTTGGCATCAGCGCAACAATATCATTCGCACTTACATTGGGCCTCATCTTATTCATGGCCCGCCTAATTTCCAGGGAAGGTAATATAAGCGTTACACGCGCAAAGCAAATAATCGAGGGAATCAAATGAAAGTTGGAATAATAGGTTACGGCGCATATGTCCCGCGCAAGCGCATCAAAGTGGATGAAATCGCGCGCGTATGGAACAAGGACGGCCCAAAAATCTCCGCAGGGCTCGGAGTTTTGGAAAAGGCGGTGGCATCATGGGACGAGGACACGGCAACAATCTCGGTTGAGGCAACGCGAATAGCCCTCGAATCATCGGGCCTCGAAGCGCAAAAAATCGGCGCAATCTACGTGGGAAGCGAATCCCACCCATACGCAGTAAAACCCACAGCAACAATTGTAACCGACGCAATCAACGCAGGGCCCGACCTAATGGCGGCGGATTTGGAATTCGCCTGCAAGGCAGGAACCGCGGGAATGCAAATATGCATGGGCCTTGTGAAATCGGGAATGATAGAATACGGCCTCGCAATCGGCGCGGACACGGCGCAGGGAAGGCCAAACGACGCGCTCGAATTCACCGCAGGCTCGGGAGGCGCGGCATTTCTCATAGGCTCCAAGGAAAGCGAAATCATCACGGAAATAAAATACACCTACTCTTACACAACCGACACTCCCGATTTCTGGAGGCGCCAGCAC
>JANLHD010000135.1 GCA_024653865.1 archaeon
GGCTTTGGAGTTGCTTTAGGGTTGTGTGCATTTTTTTCTCCTTTGCCCTGCTCGCATAGTAGAACGCCTCGTCACGGGTGTCGCGTGCCATCAAAACAATTGCGCGTCCCTCGCTTTTTCTTCCCGTCCTGCCGCGGCGCTGAATCATGCGGATTTCGGAGGGCACGGGTTCGTAAAAAATCACGAGGTCGACTTCCGGAATGTCTATTCCTTCCTCGGCAACGCTCGATGCGAGCAGGCAGTTGTATTTTCCTTCGCGCAAATCCTGAATGATTTGCACCTGCTCTTTTTGCGTAAGGCCCTTGTCGTCGCCTTTTGTTGCCTGGCCCACAAAGCGCTTTGGCCTTATTATGGGGATTTTTGAGAGGTACTCTTCGAGGTTGCGGATGTTGTCGCGGTAGTGGTTGAACACTAGCACCTTGCTTTGCGGGTTCGAATCGAATTGTTCCACAAGGATGTGCTTTAGTGCCTCGAGCTTGGGGTGCACTTCGCCTTCCCTCACAAGTTCGGATGCCAGGTGCTTTGCCTTTTGGATGTTCGCATCCGCCATAATTGATTTCACCGCCTTCGAGGACCCTGTTTTTGAACTGTCCTCCGCCATTTTTTGCATGTAAAAATTCAGTGATTCGCTGCCTTGCGTTTCAAGAAGCGTAAGCGCGTGGGCGACTTTTAGAAGGGCGGCAACTTTTGATGCCGCCGAGTAAAGCGCGGGGTTTGTGTTGCTTCGGTCCTGCAATTGCTTTCTGATGTTGCCCTGGAGCATTAGCATGTCGGTTCGTGAAAAATATTTTTTTCCGATTCCAATGCCGGTTTTTTTGAGCGCATCCATTTGGTCTTTTTGGAACCTCTCAAGCAAAACCTTTACCTCCAAAAATTTGGGCGGCAGTTCCACGCGCACCCACTCCACTTTTACCGGGTTCACGTATTCGCGCACATCCTCGTCCTGGTGGGTCTTTATTTCCACGTTTTTTATGAACAAATTCCTGCACACGCTCTGGATTTTTTCCTCCTCGCCCCCCGGGGATGCGGTGAGCGCGAGTATCAATGGCTCTTTTGCCTGCCTCATGTATTGCTCGGCAATGAAAACATAGCTATATCCCCCTATTGCGCGGTGGCTTTCATCGAACACCACGAGCCCGAAATTAGCAAGGCTAATGTCCCCTGAAACCAAATCGTTTTGGATTGTTTGGGGCGTTGCGGAAATCACTTTTTTTTGCTCAAAAATCTCCCGCCGCTTTTGGGGGGAAACCGTGCCCGTGAGTGTTGTCACATCCTCTTGCGCAATGTTCATGAATTTTAGTATGCTCTGCTCGTGCTGGACAGCAAGGGGTTTTGTTGGCGACATGAACAGCACTTTTTTCCCCTTGCTTAGGATGTGTGCCGCGACGAGAATTGCCATGATTGTTTTTCCAAGCGCTGTCGGGGCAACAACGAGTGAGTTTCCCCTTTCGAGCACGCGCGCGGCGATTACTTCCTGATAAACCTTAGCCTCGACCATGCCTGGTTTTAGCATTTGGTGCGAAATGAAGCCCATATTGAACTCTTAAGCTGAAAGCGTTTATAATGAATCGCACCCCAAATTGCCGGTGCGGGCACCAAAAACCCTCTTTTACGTGAAAGAAGCCCATTGGGCTCCTTTTTCGCCAAAAAAGCTTCAATTTAAATAATTTTGGATATAGAAGGTAATCAGGGAGTGATTTATTGTGGCAGACTATATATTGCCTTTAGCGGCGGTGGACAGGATTATTCGCAAGGCTGGAGCCCCTAGGGTCAGCGAGGACGCCGTAACAGCGCTTACTGAAATCCTCGAAGAGCACGGGATAAAAATAAGCAGGCAGGCGGCAGAATTCGCAAAGCACGCCAACAGGAAAACGGTTGTCGGTGCGGACATCAAGCTCGCGCTCAAGCACCTCTGAGCAGATGCATTTTTTTAAAAAAAAGCAACTGGTTTTATTTTCAAAATTTCCCGCGGGGAGCCATTTATTTTATGGCTTCCCAGAGGATTTCGTCGCGGTATTTTATTTCAAGGCCCATTTCATTTATGTCAAATGGGTGGGCGGTTTTCGAGTGGTTGGTTCCGCGCATTTTTCTCACAAATATCATCCTGTTCGGCGGCACGAAGTAGAGCGATACGACTCCGTCCACAATGAATTCTTCTACTCCGAAGGCGGAGAAGTCGAGCTTGCCGCCTTTTGTTTCGGCAATCAAAATTGTGGTGCACCCGAGGTTTTTGAGTGAATCCGCGAATGAGTATAGCAGGTGCCTCATTTTTCCCTGTTCTGGGATCCAAACGCCAAGGGCGGTTGTTGAATCAACCACGAGCCGCTTTACCTTGAGGTCCTTCACGAGTTTTGCTATCACCTTGAGCTCTTCTTGTATTTGCATCTCCACGTTTTCCTGCGTGTGCAAATTCATTTTGTAAATCTTTAATTTTCCCGCGTCCTGCAGGGGCTTTATGTCCCAGCCAAATGTTTCCATGTTCCAAACCAAATTCTTCAAATTTCCTTCAAGCGTAATGTAGAGACCTGGTTCATCGAGATTTTTTGCCCCCTGGTATAGGTAGCTTAATCCGAAAATTGTTTTTCCGGTTCCCGCGCCCCCTGAGACAAGTATTGTTGATGAGAGCGGGAAGCCGCCTTGTATTAGTTCATCAAAGCCCTTAATTCCTGTTTTTACCCTTTCCATTTGCCTTCACGTCCTTTATTTTTGCCAAAGCCTTTCCGAAAACCTCTTTTTGCAAGAGTTTGTCGGTGTCAATTACGAGGTCAAACCGTTCCAGGTTTTTGCCCATTGAAAAATTGTACAACCTCTCATATAAGCTTTTGGTTTCAAAGTCCCTTGCCCTGATTTTCTCCAAAACCTCCTTATACTCAAGTGCGTCGCGCTGTGCAACCCTCTTTGCCCGAACCTCGGCGGATGCATTGAGCCAGATTTTGTAGCCGCCATCATACAAGTAGCCCATGGTCCACGAATCCAAAACCACGTTTCCCGAATTTGCGACTTCCCTTAGTTTTTTGTCAAGCGCAATGTCAAGCGATGTATCCTCTTTTCGTTTTTCCATGAGCTCCTTTGCCTCGTCGCTCTCCCACCAGTCCTTTATTTTTTCCGGCGGCGCGCCCCTTAGCGCCTTGATTCCGAAAATGCTCATCTCGCGCAAAAGTGCGGATGCGTGCACCACCGGCAGGCCGAGTTGCTTTCCGAGCGAGTCCGCGAGCGAGCTTTTTCCCGAGCCGGCAAAACCCGAAACTATTATGAGCATGCCAAGATTAGCGAAAAACTATTTATTAGCCTAACCCGTAAGTTTTGGTATGCCTGCATTCCAAAAAGGGCGCCGAACAGTGCGCAGGACAGACGTGAGGCTGCACCAAAAAGATGTCGCGTTTTCAACGCCCAAAACAATGCAATTCAGGATTTTGGTGAACGGACGCGAACTTGGCTACATTCAAAGAGGCCACAGGCTTGTTGATGAATATTATAGGCGCAGGGGAATTTTTTCTGCCGCCCTCTCGCTTCTTGAAAAAAAAGAGAGGGCATTTTTCA
>JANLHD010000145.1 GCA_024653865.1 archaeon
TAAAGGACGGCACGGGCTCTAGCATAATTGTTGGAAGGAACGGCAGGGTTTGGGCAAAAGGCGGAAACCTCGATCTTTTGAGAAAGGCAATTGAAAAAATCGAGGCCGAGGCCCACATGGAGCACCTCACGAACAGGATGGAGGAATTCATCGCACAAAACAGGCCCAAGGGCTCTGCGCCGGTGCAAAAAACAGAGGCCCAGGCAATGGGCGATGACTCGGGAGAGGGCGACGATATGGATGAAGATTACATGGAAGGTGAAGAATAAATGGCTAAGAAAGAGGAAAAAACGGTTTACGTTGACTCGAAGGGCAAGCGCCTTGACGGCAGGAAAACCGACGAGCTAAGGCCCATAAAAATAGAAGTGGGCGTAATCCCCAGGGCGGACGGCTCCGCTTACCTTGAGTGGGGGCAGAACAAGGTCTTTGCGGCGGTCTACGGCCCGCGCGAGTGCCTGCCAAAGCACACTTCAAACCCCTACAAGGCGGTCGTGAAGTTCAATTACAGGATGGCGTCATTTAGTGTGCCGGACAGAAAAAACCCCAAGCCAGGGAGAAGGGAAATAGAAATCTCCAAGGTCTGCGGGGAAGCGCTCGAGAGGGCAATTTTTTTGGAAAGGTTCCCGAACACCCAAATTGATGTCACTGTGGAAATCGTTGACTCGAATGCGGGTTCAAGAATCGCGGGGCTTGTCGCGGCAAGCGTTGCGCTCGCCGATGCGGGAATCCCGATGAGGGATTTGGTCAGCGGAACCGGCGTCGGAAAGGCCGGCGGAAAAATAATAGTCGACCTCAACAAGGACGAGGAAGATGCACCGGATGCGGTTGACATTCCGCTCGCAATACTCCCGAACCTGGACGAAATCGTTTTGCTCCAGCTCGATGGAGTGATGACGCGCAAGGAATGGCAGGAGTCCTACAAAATGGGCATCGAGGCCTCGAAGAAGGTTTACGAAATCCAGAAGGCCGCGCTCAAGGCAAAGTACGCCAACGCAGACGCCGAAGAAAAGGGCGAAGAGAAGGGCGCAAAGAAAAAGGGCGCGAAGGAAAAGAAGGCAAAAGAGGGAGTTGACGAAGAATGAGGGAAGAACTTTGGGACCTTAGGGTTGACAAGATAATAGCCGACCTCAAAGAGGGAAAAAGAAAAGGCGGCAGAAAAATTGACGAAGTGAGGCAAATAACAATTGACCAGCGCGTGAGCGAAAACGCGGACGGTGCGGCAAGGGTAAAGCTGGGCGAAACCGACGTTATTGCCGGAGTTAAAATGATTGTGGGGGAACCCTATCCTGATTCTCCGGATGAGGGGAGCATTAGCGTTGGAGTAGAACTTTTGCCGCTAGCTGACCCAGAGTACGAGTCGGGGCCGCCAAGGGAGGCAGCAATTGAACTCTCGCGGGTTGTGGACAGGGGCATTAGGGAGTCGAAGGCAATTGATTTCAAGACGCTCTCAATCGAGAAGGGGGAGAAAAGCTGGGTCGTGTTCGTCGACATGTATGTTTTGAACAACGACGGAAACCTCTTTGATGCGTGCAGCATTGCGGGGCTTAGCGCATTGCTCAAGACAAAAATGCCCAAGCTCGAGGACGGCGAAATAGTGAAGGGCGAATACGCGGGCAAGCTCTCGTTGAACTCAAAGCCGCTTCTTGCAACGTTCGCAAAAATCGGGAACACGGTTGTCGCGGACCCGAACATAGACGAGGAAAAGTCGATGACCGCAAGGTTCTCGGTTGCATTGACCGAAGACGATAACATCACCGCGTTCCAAAAGGGGCTCTCGGGTTCCTTTAAGGTAAGCGAAATAGATGCGGCAATCGAGGTCGCAATGAAGAACACCAAACAAATAAGAAAGTTACTATAGGGATAAATAGAATATGGGAGACACCAAGAAAGTGGGAAGCACGGGCCGTTTCGGCGCACGCTACGGGGTAGGCATTCGGAAAAAACTCCTGAAGGTCGAACCCAAGCAGTACGCGGAAAAAAAGTGCCCCGCGTGCGGCTCGAATAGGGTCAATCGCAGGTCAAAGGGCATATTCAGGTGCACCAAGTGCGCGCATGAATTCGTCGGGGGCGCATACCTGCCCAAAACCCTTACCGGCGGATTGATCGCCCAAATGGTTTCACAAAAAAAGTTCTCCGCACAGGCAACAGAGGCCTTGGCGGAAGAGGTGAAATCGCAGAAGGCAAACAAAGCCGAAAAAATTGCCACCAAGACAAAAGAAAAGAGGGCAAAGAGGGAAAACAGGCACCAAAGCGCGCAGGAACCTGAAAAGGAAAACACGGAGGAAGAGTAAATGTATCTTTGTTTGAAGTGCAAGCAGGAAGTGCCGATGATACTAACCGGCGCCATTAGGTGCCCGTCATGCGGCAACAAGGTCTTCTCAAAGCAAAGGGACCCTGTTTCCAAAACAATAAAGGCAATATAACAAGGCTTTGTTATGCCTGCAATAGAGAAGCGTTTCGAATTCCCGGATGAGCAGAGTGCAATTTTTGCCCGAAGGGCAGTTCTTGCCGAGACCGGCAAGGGGTTTGAAAAGCGCTCAAAAACCGGCATAACAACCAATAAAAATGTTGTTTTACTCAAGATAACTGCGAGTGATGATTCCGCGCTCAAGGCTTCGCTTAACTCTTATTCGAGGCTTTTGGGTTTGTGCAAAAGGCTCGCAAAGGAGGATTGATTTAACATGGCAGAATTGAACGCCACGATACAGGATTTTGAAAGGGGAAGAATGCAGCTCTCAGCCGTCGAACAGCAGGGCCAGAGCATCCGCATTCAGAGCAAGGTCATAGAGGAGGCCCTGAAGGAACTGAATGACTCGAAAGAGGAAAAAGTTTACAAGGCGGTCGGCAACATACTAATTCTTTCCGACAAGAAAAAAATCGAAAAGGATTTGGGCGACCAAAAAGAGAGCCTTGATTTGAGGGCAAAGACCCTGAAAAAGCAGGAGGAAGTCCTTCTCGACAAGCTCAACAAGCTCAAGGTAGAAATCGAGTCCCTGCAGGGCGGCCAAGGAAAAAAAGAGGAAAAGTAAATGCTAAGCAGCCTTTTGCCGCTGTTCAACAAAAAAATTCTCCTCCTAACGCACGCGGGCGCGGACGTTGACGCATTTGCAAGCGCCGCCGCAATCTCCCTTTCTCTTAGGGGGGCGGCAAAAACAACAATTGGCGTTCCCGAGCACATGAACCTCAATGCAAAGGCCCTTGCAAAAAAACTCGAGGTTTCGTACAAAATAAATCCCTCATTCAAGGGTTATGACGCAATTGTTTGCCTGGATTTCAACAAGAGCAAAATGCTCGGCTCTTCGCAGGCGCAATTCCTGGAGTTCTCCGGAGAAAAATTTTTAGTGGACCATCACTCGCACGAATCCGAAGTAATGGCCCCCCAAAAAAATTCTTATTGTTCCAAGGAGGCGATTTCCACGACGGAGCTCGTGTACTCTTTGCTCAAAAAAACCCGCGGGCTCAAGATTCCAAAAAAAGCCTACCAGTGCATTGCAGCGGGAATTATTACGGATTCCTCCTCTTTTCTCATTGCCGACCACCGCACTTTTCGCATAATGTCACAGGTAATGGAGGCGGCGAATGTGCCTTACTCGGAATTGGTTTCGCTTTTTTCTTTGGAGCGAAATTTTTCCGAAAAAATTGCGGCTCTAAAGGCGGCAAAGAGGGTGCGCATTTACAAGTGCTCTGACGCGATTCTCGCGAGTTCCGAGGTTGGCGCGTTCGAGGCGGATTGTGCGAGCGCATTGGTAAGGCTCGGGGCGAACGCATCATTTTGCGGCTATGCGGAGAATGGCAAGGTGAGGATAAGCGGCCGTGCGAACAACCGCTGGCTCGCAAAAACAAGGTTCGACCTCGCGCGCGACGTGTTCAACCGGCTTGAAAAATATTTTCCTGGGGAAGGCGGCGGCCATCCGGGTGCTTCGGGTTTCAACGGCACTGGCACAGGCGTGGACGCGCACCTTGCGAAGTGCATAGAGCTGACGCGTGAATTCATTTCCAAAAAGGAAAAGAACGCGGTTTTCAAGGAATACACTTAGGGGCGCTTAGCGCTTTTGGGTTTGGCGTTTCTTTGCCCGACCCTTTTTTTTGCCTTGCGCACGATTTTTCCGGATTCGCCGGTTCTAATTGCACGGTTTTTTTCGTTTTCCTTTAATTGTTCGAGCTCTTCTTGCGAGAATGGCTTTGCGTACTTGCGGTACTTTGTCTTTGCCCAGTGCTCGGGCTGTTTGCTTCGCAGCTTGAGTTCCTCTTCAAGAAGTTTTTGGCGCATTTGCTCGCTTGGTTTTCCTATCGGCATTACAAAAATCACTATTCAATAAATTGCCCTTTTCCGCGTATTTAAAGGCGTTGGTTCAATTCGGTTTTTCAAAAGCGCGGTTTTGGCTTCCCTGCTGCACAGAAACTTTTTATATGCGCAAGGCCATTTGTCAATTATGCTAAAAAAGCCGTTAAATGCCAAGCGAAAGCCTACAAGGGCAACAGAAACAAAAAGGCAAAAAGTCAAGTCCCCTGAATATGTGCAGAATGGGGCGAGGTTCAGGAATTTTGACGGGGTAGTGTACATTGATCACTTGGCTGATGCCAGGGCATTCATTTCAGAGGAGGAACTCGCAAATTTTTCGTCTTATTTGCAGAGGCACGGCACAAAAATCGGCGAGCACAACACAATTGAAAATACCCCGAGGAACTTCGCTTTATTCCGTGTTTTTTTCAAAAATAAGGAACTTGAACTCACAAGAGAAGAGCGGGACACGGCATGCGGCTACATGCGCACATTAAAATTGCCCCCGGGGATATCCAACAACGAAACCTCCCTCCTTCATGCATTGAAGCACATTGTTGGCGAAGAACTGCTGCAAAAAAATCCGCATCAGCAACTGATTTTTAGGCAAATGGAAGAGTATTATAGAGAAAAGTACACAGCGGACCAGGCGCGCATTTTGGCGCTTCAAATGGTCATGCGAAACAATCCCGAAATTGACCTGGCATTTTTGGAAAAAATCGATGAGTTGAGGCAGCAGGGATTCTGAAGTAGCCCTAAATTTCAACTTCCATTCTACTCCAAATTTTTTAATTTCAAAAAGCAGTACTCGCAGAAGCGTCCGCCTCGCGGTAAACTCGGCAGGACTTACTCCAAATTTTTTAATTTCAAAAAGCAGTACTCGCAAACGAATTTGTCCTCGAAATCTATTCCGGCCTCGTTTTCGGTGTTGCAAAGGGCGCATTCGCGTGTTGTCCCTTCGGGTTTTTTTGCCAAGCTCCACTCGCGGAGTATTTCCCAATCCATCCATTGCGGCAGAACCATTTCCTTTAGCACGGTCTTGTCGTTTTTTTGCACGCGTTCAAGGTGCGTTGGCAGAATGTGCTTTGCGAGCTTTTCGAGGTACTCGACCCTATCGCCCTGCCCGCGCCTCACCATTTCAATGGTTTTTTCTTCCCAAGAATCCATCCAAAACAAACAGGCTTTTGGCATATTTATTGGTTGCGGTTTTATTTCAAAGGTAAACAATGCCCTTTTTTCCCCGAATTTTCTGCCTCTGTGCGTACTTTATGAGGTAGTGCGAGGTGCTCTTCGAAACCCCGGTTATTTTTTCTATTTCGCGAAAGGTTCTGTGGTCGCGGTGCAATTCCACGATTTCCATTAGTTTAGCCATTTCAATTCCAATTGGCCGTCCCCTCGCGTTTTCAAGAAAAATTTTTGCCCCCGCTTTTTCAATTGCCGCCGCAACCTTTTTTCCAATTCTTTGGTGCGCGCTCTTTGGCAGGTAAAATTCCCTCGCCCCCGCGGCAAGTGCCTTTGCTATTTGCCGCAAACTCGGTGCCCTCGAAAAATGAACTTTGTCCATAAGACCAATTATGCAAGCCAATTTTTTTAATTAGTACTAGGGCACACGCATTACTCGTTTTTGTTACGCGTAACGTTTTTAAGTAAATCTTGGAGGAATTCTCTTTGAAATGGCAAAATCCGCGGAATTTGATTCGGTTGAGGCGGCCGCAAGCGCTCTCAAAAACGGCGAACTAATCATAATGGTTGATGATGCCTCGCGCGAAAACGAGGGGGATTTGGTGCTTGCCGCGGAAAAGGCCACGGTTGAAAAAATAAATTTCATGCTACGCGAGGCGCGAGGGCTTATTTGCGTTCCCATTGCCCCAAAGAAGGCGCGGCAGCTTGATTTGCCAAAAATGACGCAGAGCAAGGACAAGTTCGACACGCCCTTCACGGTTTCCGTGGACGCCGCCGCCGGTGGCACGGGCATTAGCGTCAAGGACAGGCTTCTCACGATCAAGACAATTTTGAGCGACGATTCGGAGCCCGAGTCCCTTTCGCGCCCTGGGCATGTTTTTCCGCTGGTTTCGCGAAAAGGCGGAGTTTTGCAGCGCGCCGGCCACACCGAAGCCGCAACGGATTTGCTTTTGGTTGCGGGGATGAAGCA
>JANLHD010000152.1 GCA_024653865.1 archaeon
CTGCGAGGAATTTTTGTATTTCCTCATGGCTCTGCTTTGCCCTTTGCATGTCCACGAGGTCGATTTTGTTCTGCGCAACCACGACGTTTTTCACGCCCGAAACACCCAGAGCCATCAAATGCTCGGCGGTCCTTGGCTGCGGGCACTTTTCGTTTGCCGCGACAACCAATATTGCGCCGTTCATGAGCGCCGCGCCCGAGAGCATTGTTGCCATTAGTGTTTCGTGCCCCGGCGCGTCCACAAAAGAAACTCTGCGCAGTTCAATTGCCTTTCCCGTTCCGTCGCATTTCCCTGTTGCATTGTAGCACTCGGGCTCATTTTGCTTGTCGCACTTGTAGAATGTCGCGTCCGCATAACCCAGGCGGATTGAGATTCCCTGCTTTAATTCTTCGGAGTGGGTGTCAGCCCATTTGCCGGTCAGCGCCTTCACTAGCGAAGTCTTGCCATGGTCGACGTGACCAATTAGTCCGATGTTTATTTCGGCCTGCTGCCCGGTTTTTTTTGTCATCTCAAAATCAATTCCCTTAATGCCTTCCTTTTTTTGTCGGCGGCGCCATTGCCGCGGTGCCCACGTTTTCAAGGGATAGCTTTACGGCCTTTTCCTTGAACGAGAGTTCCTCTTCTTTTTGCTTGTCGCTTCCGAGCAATTGCACAAGGCTGTCTTTTCCTTCCTTTGTTATTTTCAGGTTGACCTGCGAGATTTCATCGCTGATGAGGTTTCCCCTTCTCGCGACCTTTTTCTTGCTCCCGTGCTTTTTGTTGTCTATCATGAAGACCATTTTCCGGATGCCGCCCTGAAGGTCCGACTTCATGGGAAAACCCTGCTTGTCGCTTCCCCCGGTTATTTTTGCCTTATAGCCTTCCATTCCTATGCTTCCTAGTTCGACTTCCTCGCCGACCTTTTTTCCCAAAAAAATTCCTGGGTTGTCAAGCGCCTTCGAGAACGCCTTTTTTGTCTTTGGGTCTGACACCGTTAATTTCATCTCTTTCTCCTCCAAATATTTTTTCAGGCCTGTGCCCTGTTGAATTCCATTTTTCTTATTTCCTTCATGAGCTCCATCTCCTCTTCGGAGAAAGAATCCATAATCGTCTCAAGTTGGATGAATTGCTTTTCAGGAATGTAGCTGTAGAGTTCATCCTTCTCATTGAAGTCGCGCTCAACCACCGCGCCCTCAATTGAAACCGCGACCTCCATTCCCTTCGAGGCCTCTTCCACCTCTTTTCCCTCGTTTTGTATCGCGCGCACCTTGCCGATAATTTTTCCCTTAATCATAAGTTCGATTCCTTTCCGCAGCTTTCCCTCAAGCACGCGCACTCCGACTATTGCGGGCTTGCTGTGCCTAAAAGTGTGGTTCGCAAGCACGGTTATTTTCGCCGGAAGCACGAGCATTGAGAGCTTGGATTTTTTCTCCGCATCCTTTTCTACAGCCATCCAATTTTCGTAATCCTCAAGAATCCTGTAAACGACATCGCTTTGGAATATTTTCACGTTCCTGTTCTGTGCCTCCGCCAAGGCGGCCTCGCTCACCTTTGTGTGGAACGCCATTATAACCCCCTTGAACCTGTCCTTCTGTGCAATGGGCTCGGCCTCAAGCACGTCCTTTCTGGGCACTTCGCCAACGTCGGCCTTGTGCACCTTGATTCCGCGGTCATTCAAAAGCTTCACAATCGCCTCAAGGCTCCCTAAGGTATTGCTCCTAACTATGGGCCCGATTGCATCCGAATCAACCTTGATGCGGTGGATTTCCTCGGAAATTTCCTCTCCGGCCTGCGCGGAGTAATGCCTAACGGGAGAGCCGGCAAGCGCGTCATCAAGGCCCGGTGCGGAAATTTTTACCCCGGCTGCCGCGTGTACTTCCTTCACGTTCCTGAATTTTTCGTTTCCGATTTCCCCGACGGGCTTTGGCTCGAGCAGGGCGCGGATTTTTGCGCGGATGATTCCGTTTTTTCCGCCGACCACGATTTCTTCGCCGACGCTTAGCATGCCGTCGTAGAGTATGACATCAATTGTTTTTCCAAGGCCCTTCTCCTCTTTCACCTCGAGCACGGTTCCTTTTGCCGTGCCCTTCTCGTGCACCTGCAATTTTTTCTCCAAATACTTCTGCGAGAGCGCGGCGAGGAACATCAAAAGCTCCGGAACCCCGATTCTGCCCTTTGCGCTCGTGGGAATAATCGTAACCTCTTTTGTGAAGTCCTTCACCCGATCGAACCTCTCGCTCGTGTAACCCTGTGCGTGCAATTGCCCGACCAGCGAATAAATTTTTGTGTCCAAAAGCTCGAGCACGTCGCTTCTCTGCAATGCGAGCGAATCGGTTATGCTTCCTTCCTTTGCGATCCATCCGCGAATGGTGTCCGCCTTATTCGCGACAACAATGAACGGGCACTTGTAGGTCTTTAAAATTTCAATCGCCTCGAGCGTTTGCTCCTGCAATCCCTTGTGGATGTCGACCACGAGCACGGCAAGGTCGGCGATGCTCCCGCCCCTCTTGCGAAGGGTGGTGAATGCCTCGTGGCCGGGGGTGTCAATGAAAAGCAATCCCGGAATTTTGAGGTCAAATTTGTATTTTTGTATGAGCGGCCCCGCGGTTTTTTCAATCAGTTTTATGGGCACCTCGGTTGCGCCGATGTGCTGGGTGATGCCGCCGGCTTCCTTTTCCGCGACCGTCGTGCCGCGCACGGCATCAAGTATCTTTGTCTTGCCCGCGTCGACGTGGCCCAAAACCGTAATGATCGGCTTTCTTATAACCCCATTCGCAGAATCCATAATCGTCACTTTTTTTTTACTCTATAGTCCCGTGGACCCGAACCCGCCTTTTCCCCTCGAAGTTTCGTCAAGTTCCCCGACGACCTCGAGTTCGGGCTGCTCTATTTTGTTGAAAACAACCTGCGCTATTTTTTTCCCTTTTTCAATCGTGTATTCTTCGCCCCCGAAGTTCGCGACAATGACCTTCACTTCGCCGCGGTAGCCAGCATCGATTGTTCCTGGCGTGTTGAGAAGCGTAATTCCGTGGTTAATCGCGAGCCCGCTTTTGGGGCGAATTTGCGCCTCGAATCCTTTTGGAAAAGCCATGCTAATTCCCGTGGGGACAAGCCTTCTTTCCATGGGCCTTAGCACAATTGTTTCATTTGAGTAAAGGTCAAAGCCCGCGTCGCCCTCGTGCTCGATTTTTGGAATCTTGGCATTCGGGTCGATTCTCTTGACCAATACCTTCAACCAACCACTTACTCCTTCTCGCTTTCCGAATAAATCATTTCGGTGTCCACCTTGTCATAGTCGTGGAGCTCTGCCTTGGAGAAGAACCTCGCGATTTCCTTTTTCGCCGCCTCTGTGCTGTCGGATGCGTGGATTATAGTATTCTGTATGCTAAGCGAAAAATCCCCTCTAATGGTCCCGGGATTTGCCTCGGTGCCTTCGGTGACGCCCGCGAGCTTTCTCACAACGTCAACGACCTTTCTTCCCTCAAGCACCATGAGTATGCTCGGCGCACTTTGCATGAATTTTTTTATGCTTGGAAAAAAAGGCTTTCCCGCCAGGTGCGAGTAGTGCTCCTCGAGCTTTGCGTCAGAGAGGTGCTCCATTTTCATTGCAATGATTTTGATGCCTTTGCGCTCGAACCTGTCAATGACCTCGCCCACAAGGCCCCGGTTGACGGCATCGGGCTTGATGATAATAAGAGTCTTCTCCAAATCACTTCCCCCCTTTTGCAGACTTTAATTTGATCTCCTTGTCCCTGTGGTAAAAGTTGGTCCACTTTGTCTTCACCGGATTTCTTTTGAGCTTTAGGAAATTCTTTTCGCTTTTCTGGTTCAAAAACCAGTACACTGTCCCGTCCTTTTTGACGTACATGTGCCCGTGGCCTTTTGGAATCTCCTTTCCCGTAAAATTGTCCTTCGGCATTACGCGGACACCTCCGCGTTCAGAGGTGTGCGACCTTCGGTCCCACTTGCTTCGCAATTTATTTTCATATCATCACCTTACTTTGCCCTGATTTCCTTTGCTTCGCGTTCTGTCGAAAGCAAAATGATCACGTCGCCCTTGCGCACGTTTCCTTTGATGTTTCTTCTCTTGACCCTTCCCTGCTCCGGGCCTTCCATAATCCTGCAAAGGACCTGGACTATCTCGCCATTGACCCCTGTTCTTCCCAGGAGTTCGACGACTTCAGACGGTGTTCCCTGCTCCAAATCAAATCACCTATTTTGCCGCTTCCTGGATTTTCTTCACGAAATCCTCGAAGTCCTTTTTTGCGTCCCCTTCATCGAGGATTGCGATGGCCGCGGTTCCCACTTTTATGCCGACCTTGTCGCCAAGCTCTTTTTTTGTGGAAACATAGCTGCACGCGATGTTTTTTTCCCTGCAAATTATGGGCAGGTGCATCACGATTTCCGGTGGCGAAACATCCTCTGCAATAACTATTAGTTTTGCGGTTCCCCTCTCCGCCGCCTTGGTGGCCTCGTTTGCGCCAATCCTGATTTTTCCGTTCCTCTTTGCCTTCTCAAGAACGGTTGATTGCCTTGCCCTTAACTCTTCGGGCACCTTAAACTTTACGTACTCTGCCATTTGAACAAACCTCCTTAGCCCAAAAAGGGCTTCATAGTCATCGGCCTAAAAAAAGCACGAATTAAGTGAAATTCCTGGGAATTCCACTACTACTCTGCCCCCAAAAGCCTTTATAAAAGTAATGCAAAATCCCCCAATCACGGAATTTTCCGTTTTTTCCAAATGCCTGCCGACGCGAGAAAACAAGCGGATTTTGTTTTTTTTTGGTTTAAAAAAATTTAAATACTTGCGGGTACTTACTTTTGATTGATTTTCATGAACCGATTGGCGATATTGCTTTTGGCGCTAGTGCTCCTCTTTCCCGTGGGCTTTTTCGCGGCCACAGTTACCCCTGCACCTTCCGCCCCCACAAACCTTACTGCGACCGCCCAGGCCGACAGCATCACGCTTTCCTGGAGCGCCTCTCCGGGCGCCATTTTATACAGAATCCATAAAAAAAATTTGTATACAGGTGAATGGGGTCATATAGCTGATAGAACTTATACCGTCACCAATTATACCGACACTGGCTTGACCGGCACTGGCTTGGCACCCGGTGAAACCTATTATTACCGAGTCCAGGCATACGGAGGCGGGGTTTTTTCTCCTTTTACCGAAGTGTTTGCAACGACCGAAGGGGAGCGAACAGCTCCATCAGTTCCAGGTTTTATCAGCAATTCCATTCTCTCGGATACTTCAATTAGAATCAACTGGTTTTCCGAGGGCGCGGCTTCCTACAAGATTTATAGGAGCACCACAGGGCTCTCGGGCACTTATTCATTCCTTGCAGCCGATTCTGCTTCCCCGTATGATAACACCAGCCTTGCTTCTGGCACACAGTACTGTTATAAGGTTTCGGCAATCGGCTCGACCGGCCTCGAATCGGCTCAGTCCGCCGGAACTTGCGGCGTTCCCCGTAGCCTTGCACCACCCACAGGCCTTTCCATAACTTATTTGGATGAAGGGCGGTATTTCAGAATGTTCTGGAACGCCCCCGCCGGAACGCAGGGCGAATCCGTAACGTATCAATTTGCAGTTATGCGACCCGGTGGCGAGTGGACAACCTGGGTCGGCGCAAGTGAATCGCCGCTGACCTCACAGGCAACGCATGGCTATGGTGACTTTACCTGGCCTGTCGGGTCGCAATTCAAAGTGAGGGCAAAAATAGGCACAGCCTATTCTGCTTATAGTTCGCC
>JANLHD010000158.1 GCA_024653865.1 archaeon
TGCTCTCCATCTCGCAGGGTAGTGTCAAAAATTTTTATGATCCTTTTCGCCAAATTTTTTTCACCACAAAATTGCCGTTTTTTTTCACATTCAACTTCTTTTTTTTGAATTCCCTTTTTTTTATCAAAAACTTTTTTTTCGCTATAATGACTTCTGTGTTTTGTAAAAACCGCACCCCCGAAAACCGAAATTGTGAAGGGAGTGCTTATGCTAGCAGCACAAGCACAAGTAGAAGGATGACCGCCAACTTGGATGTGCCGACAAAAGACATGAAATCAATTATATATAGAGCCGCCGAAATTTAAATAATTATCGCTTTTTGGCGAAAATTCGGCAGGCCTAATTTTTTATACCCCAAGCTCGCTTCTTTGGTATATGGCAAAAAAACAGCATGGCCGGGGAAGAGACCCAAAGAAGCCTAATCCCATCAAACCCGGCCTAACCGAGCTTGTGGCGGCCTGTAAGGATGGTTTCATTGCCCAGATTGGTACGCCCAAAGGAAAAGAAGCACTCAATAGGCACAGGGAAAACCTGGAGCGTGTTTTTCCGGCTGAAAGTGCAAGCCGCATAATCAATTCCCTGAAAAATGGAAACATTTTTTTTACCCCAATAAATTCAAAAATCAGGCTAGAGGCACTCGTTTTCCCTGAACATTTTTTTTCCAGCGACGAACTAAACAAAATCCACTCGATTTACCCAGACCTAACGTTATTGTCGGTAAACGAGTTTAAAGCCATGATATATACAAACCCTCATCTCAAACAATTATTCATAAACGCGTTTAGTAGCCGCAATTAAATTTCTTACGCAAAATACGCAAAGTAAAAACCCGCCAAATAAAGCAGTATAACTATTAGCCCAATCAGCGTTCCGATGGATCGGTATTTCTTCATTCCCGCAACCCGAATGAACCAATAGAGTTCCCCCAAAAGCGTTGCCGCGGTGAGGGCAATCAAAAAGAACCCCGCGAGGTTCATGAGCGCCGGCGGATTGAGAAGAAGGAAGTGGAAAATGCTCGCCCAGAACCCGAAATACACGAGTCTGTGGATTGCCTTCCACTTTCCCGCGAGCTTTTGCATCGCCCAATCAGTGGAAGTGAGCGCAACCGGCAGGAAAATCAAAAAGCCCAAAAGCCCGAATACCAATGGGTTTTGGAAAGGGTTGAGGATGGAAAAAAGAAGGACAAGATCGCCCCCGGAGCCGACAAAAACCACGTAATAAATGTGCAATACAATTGCAATGAACCCCGCAACGCCAAGCGCGCGGCGAACGGTCCAAAACTTCGCGTACTTTGGGTAGAAGCGGAATACAATGCTCGAAAAAAGCGACGCCGCGATCATGGTGGCTCCGGAAAATCCCAGGCCGCGGATGATTGCAAACAATTCTATGGTGTTTGGAAGGGTTGATTGGTACCAAATTTGCAAAAGCACAAAAAGTGCGGCGAACACCGTGAACGCGAAGGTGAACTTCCAGTTCCGCAGCGCGCCCTCAAATAGCTTAGCCATGCCAGAGTATGTGCTTTTGGAATATAAAAATATTTGTTGGGTTGGTCAAGTAAGTATAGGCGCCAATAGCATCCCAAAGGAAACCTTTTTTTATCGGCATGAATTATTATTTGCATGCCTGAAAGAAAAGACCCAAACAGGGAACGGGAGCGCGTACGAATGGCGGCAGAAAAACTTCCCAAGCTCAAATTATAAATTCTATTTGCAATCGATCCTGAATAG
>JANLHD010000162.1 GCA_024653865.1 archaeon
CTGCATTATTTCCTCCGCCTCAAAAAAACCCCGCGATTCTATGAACTCCAAAAGCTCCGCAACCTCTGCTTTTGCAACCTGCATTGTGCGGGTTTCCACTTCCCCGCTTCCGCCATATGTTGTTTCGATGGAAATGTTTCCATCCTCATAAATTTTTGTCACAATCGTGTTCGCAAACTCGGGCAAAGTGAACCCTGGCACATCGGTTTTCACAATCGCGGGATCGCCGTCATCCTCAAATTGCACGAGTTCGCCAATTTTTTCTAGTATATCTCTTGCCGCCTTGGTCTTTTCCGGCTCGCATTCTACCCCGATGTTTGTTACCTTATGGGTTTTGTTTGCGTCAATGTTTATTTCAAGCATTTTATAAGGCGCGTCTATTACGCACTGCCTCGCGTCCTCTTCGCTGATGCTGAAAAAGTTTGTGGACTTAATGAAATCCAAAAGTTCGTTCAAATCGCTTTGGGAAATGTTTCTTGTGGATGACTCTGTCCGGTTTTCTCCCGCATCGGAATCGTATTCGGTGACAGCCAGTTTCACTGACCCGTCGGAAAATATTTCCATGGTACTTGACTTTTGAAATTCCCGTGGAGCAAATCCAGGGACAGCCATATTCACAATGATTGGATTTGTAGGCACCAAAGACTCGACCTTAGCAATTATGTCAACCGCACCCTGCACTTTGTTGCTGTCGCACTCGTTGCCGATGCCATAAACCCTGTTTGATTTCCCGTCAAGGTTAATCTCAAGGTTTTTGCTTGGCGCGTCCGCGACGCACTGCCTTGCATCATCCTCAGTTATTTCAAAAAAATCCGATGCCCTGACAAGGGATTTGAGCTGCTCAAGCTCTTCTTCGGAAAGCGTGCTCGTTCTTTCAGTATACTCAACATCCTGCCTTCCGCTGAAAAATTGCTCGGACCCAACAACAACCCTACCGTCGTCATAAATTGTCGTGGTCACAACTTTCCTTCCGAGCACAAACCCGGGCTCATCAACCTTTTGTATAAAAAAAGCGTTTCCATCCCCATTTCCGTTCTGGCAGGGGGTGAATTCACAGAACGGCGCTTCCCTTCCCACAGCGCTTCCGTCCGGGCAGATTTTTGCATCCAATGTGCATGCAACCGGGCTTAGGTTCTTCCACCCAAGCGTCTGCATTTTATCATAATCCCCAGAATTCACAAGGACCGCAACTTCGTCTCCCCTCGGGCACGAGCACGCCTCGCAAACAATTTCATACTTGTCCCTGCTTTTAATTTCCGCGACATCAATACCATTCTCCTGCTCAAGCCAGGCTGCAATTCTTGCCTCTTCGCTTGCAAACAACTGCAAAGTTCCCCACTCGTCCCACTTATTTCCGCCGCATTGCACCGGCTCTATGGCGAACCAGGAAGATTCCCCCTGTGCAAGAGGCGCTTTTTTTGTGACCTTAATGGTCGCGGAATTATTCTGCTCATTTACATTGATGAGTGTAAACGTGTGTGCAAAAAGGTCCTCGCTTGGCCTTGTTTTTTCTCCAAGAAACATTGCTTCGCCCGTGCTCTTTGAGGAAACCGGGGAGTGGACTATGAAGGCAACTCCAAGTTCGCCCTCCCAAAAGCACTGCACGCCCTCCTGGCACCTAGAATCAGTTATGTTAATGTCAGTTATTGTAAATATTCCGGTTGTTTCCTCATATTTGTTTCCGGGAGAAATCGTGAACTCGCTTCCTAGTTGAAATTTTTGTGCCGTTGTATTTTGCCCAGGGGCCATGCACCCGAGAATGAAAAGGCTTAGCGCAAGAATTGCAATGATTTTTTTGTCCATGTCATTAATTGCTGCTTTACGCCTTTATATTCGTTAATGGTTTTTTTAGGCGTTTTGCTCACTAATGCGCGAGGACACAAATCGCGTCGCAAAAAGGCTCGCCGCAAATGCCACAATTCCGCAAAGCCCTATCACCAGCCAGTCATTCACCGATAAGGGCACGACCCCGAACCATTCCCCCAATGGGACAATTGATTCGAAGGGATTGTACAAAAGCGCC
>JANLHD010000168.1 GCA_024653865.1 archaeon
TTCGCACCGGCAACCACGTGCTTCCCGCGCTTTATAAACACCCAGAACCAATTAGTTTTCAGGTGATTTTGGATGTATGAGTTCAGAATTGTAAGGTTCGAAGAAGGGCGAGGGCAAAGAGGCAGCGAGAGGCAAAAAATTTGGAGAACGCTCTAGAGGTGATGGGATGGCGGATAAGCCGGTGGCAAAATTCAATGCGGGCAACGTAAAGGTTGCGGTTTGGGAAAATGCGGGAAAGGAAGGCAGGGTCTTCCACTCAATTTCCCTTGAAAAAGTATACAAGGAAAAGGATTCGAATGAGTGGAAATCCACGCACTCGCTCAAGCCAAACGAGCTCCCGAAGGCAATTCTCGCATTGCAAAAAGCATATGAATTCATTTCTTTGAGGGAAAATGCTTCCTGAAAGCCCAATCTTCGTTTTTTGGGCACTAGGAAGCATTTCCTTCAAAAAGTTATATATGGTTAACCATGTATAACATATTAATGTTCGACGCAAAGCAGGATTTTAAGGCAAAATCAGTTGGCGTAAAATTGGCGCCAATTGAATATAGAAAAATTAGGCGCATGGTGAAGGAAGGTGCTTTTTTGAATGTGTCCGATTTCATTCGCGAGGCAATTAGGGAAAAGTTAGAGGGGACAGAAGTAATTTACCTTCGCGATGTGGATTATGAAACCGCGAAGAAAGAAATCCTTGAGTATTACCAACATCACAAAGAAGCATATTATGATGAAATTGCAAATGATTTGAGGCTGGATTTGGAAATGACCGTGAAAATAGTTAATGAATTGGTTCGTGAAAAAAAAGTCGAGGTCGTGGGATGACAACTCTTTTTGAAGTTGGGGATTCTGTTAAGGGTGATTTGGTTCTTGCCCAGGCGCGAAAAATCAAGCGGCCGCAGGTAATCGTTGCGACCGGAAGGCATAAGGCGCAGCGGGTAATTCTCGAAGAGAATGTTTTTTGTGTAATCAGGAAAAAAACCAGGTTTCACCCCCAACTAATATAGGGTTTTGTTTTCCAATATTTTTATGGACGTAAAAGAAATTGTGAAAGCCAAAAGCGGCTTTGATTCATTCAACCCAATGCAAGAAAAAGCATACTCCTCAGGGCTGTTGGAAAAGAGCATGGTGGTTTCCGCCCCAACATCTTCGGGAAAAACCGTTGTTGCGGAAATGGCCGCGCTCAATTCAATTCTAAATAATGGCAAAAAGGTCGTGTATACCTGCCCGCTTCGCGCCCTCGCATCCGAGCACTCGGGCGAGTTCAAGCGCAAGTACGCGGATTTGGGAATAAAAGGCGTTTTGAGCACCGGGGATTTTGATTCAAGCGGAAAGTTCCTCTCGCAAAAGGACATTATTTTCACGACTTTTGAAAAACTAAACTCGCTCATAAACCATCGCGCGGACTGGCTAAGCGAAATCGGTTTGCTAATTGTGGATGAAGTGCATTCGCTTGGCTCCGACCGCGGCCCAACGCTTGAAATGGTTATTACCAAATTGCGTTTTTTGAACCCAAAAATGCATGTGCTTGGCCTCTCCGCCACGATTCCAAATGCAAAGGAGCTCGCGCAGTGGCTTGATGCAAAACTAGTTGAGAGTGATTTTAGGCCGGTGGTATTGAAGGAGGGCGTGTTTTTGGACGGCTCGCTCCACTTTGGCAGCGAAACGCAAAAAATCGACCTCGAATCCGATGCAATTGTTTCCCTCGCGCTTGACACTTTGGGAAAAAACAAGCAGGCGCTCGTATTTGCAAACACCAGAAGGAGCAGCGAGGCTATCGCAAAAAAGCTCGCAAAAATAACCCTGCCCAAGCTCTCGGCAAACGACAAGCAAGCCCTTGAAAAGGCGGCGCAAAAGGCGCTCAATGTCCTCGAGCAGCCGACCTCGCAGTGCAAAACCATTTCCGAATTAATCCGCTCGGGAACCTGCTTTCACAACGCGGGGCTTCTTTCAAAACAGCGCGAAATCGTGGAGGATTTGTTCCGCGCGAGGCATTTGAAATTTATTGCGAGCACGACAACTTTGGCCGCGGGAATAAATTTACCGGCATTCCGAGTAATAATCCACTCGCCCTACAGGTACTCGGGGTTTGGAATGGAGCGAATCCCCGTAAGCGAGTACAAACAAGCAGCCGGAAGGGCAGGGCGCTGGAAGTACGATACTGAAGGTCAATCCATACTAATCGCGAAAACCGAAATGGAAAAAGACGATTATGTAGATTATTATGTGAATGGCGAGATTGAAGATGTGGAGTCAAAGCTCGAGAACGAATCAGCGCTAAGGTTCCACCTGCTCGCCGCTATTGCAACCGGCTTTATTTTTGACCTGGATTCGGCGGAAAAATTTTTTTCCAAAACCTTTTATGCAAAAAAATTCTCGAACCTAGCAGCGCTCTTTGCCAAAATAACTTTGCTCTTAAATTCCCTCGAGGAAATGGCGTTCATAAAAACCTCGGAGAAGCGCATCGACGCCACGATGCTCGGAAAGAGAATCACAGAACTCTACTTGGACCCGATTTCGGCGAACTCCATGATAGGCGCCCTTCGAAGCGAAAAATACAATCCCGTGGCTTACCTTTACATGGTTGTGAACACAACCGAGTTTTTCCCGCTCCTCGCCGCCCCGACTGCAAAATCGAACATTTTGTGGGAGGAGCTCCAGGAGGGAAAATCGCTTTTGCCAATTAATGTGGATTTAGAAATGTTCAGCGACAATAACATCCTAAGCAAGTACTGGACATCCAAAATGCTTGAGGAGTGGATATCCGAAACCAAGGAGCAGGAAATTGTGGAATCCTACAAGGTTGCGCCCGGAATTTTGCGCGCGAAATTGCAGAACGCGGATTGGCTCGTGTACTCCGCGCTCGAAATTGCAAAAATACTCGAAATGGAAAAGCACTTTGTGCCCCTGAACAAGGCGCGCAAGAGGCTCAAATCCGGAATCCGCGAAGAGCTAATTCCTTTGTGCGAATTTCGAGGCATCGGAAGGGTGCGCGCGCGCAGGATGTGGAATGCGAATATCCGCTCTGTTGCGGACGTGAAGAAAGTGGACATTAAGGACCTAGAGAAAGTGCTAAGCCCGAAGGTTGCGGAAAGCGTGAAGGCGCAGCTCTCGATGAAGAAGTGAGATTCGCCTAACAGTAATTTATTAACTTCTGGAAATGTTAGGCTTATTATGCCAAGTGCCAACCGGCGATCAAGGAAAAAAATAATCGCTGCCCTTAGAGCAGCTGGCGGATTACAAAAAGCAAATGGTTTTCATGTCAAACCTAAAGAATGGGCTCTTAGGAGTCTTGCCAATGCTGATTTTAATTTTGATCACGCAATCTGGACTCTGCAGCAACATAAGGAATATCATAAGATGCAGGCTCAAAAAGGCCTTAAAGAGGGTTCCAAAGGCGATGTATCCGAGCATAGACAATATGTAACTCATGTCCTGGCAGTCAAAGAACTTGAATATCTAAGACAGTTAGGACATGATTTTTGGCTTCCACGTGCAGTAAAAATTTTCGAAAGAGATCTTTTCAAAAAAGTAGGGGCCGCAGGGATTATCTTATCTGCCGAAGAGAAAAATGCCGTTCGTAAGGTTCTTGCAGAGGATGTGTTTAGGCTGACGAAAAAGAAAAAAGGCGGGGCTTCTAAAAGCGTGCCCGTATTGGCTGGTTGGGAAGAGTATTCCAAGAACCTGCTAGAATTCCTCAAGCGTAACGAAGTCCGGATTCCATATTCAAGGCATGGCCGGATGAGTGAATTGCTTGCAGTGATAATAGTTAACAATAAAACGAAGGCCAAATCGAAATGAGCGTCTAGTTTACGATATTGAGAGTTCCATGGAAAGAAATAATTGAACCAGATATGTTTGCAT
>JANLHD010000169.1 GCA_024653865.1 archaeon
GGCTACGTTTTCTTCCATTGCAATTCTTGCCCTAAGCGCCTATCTGGCAGTGCCCCAGCTCTTTGGGATCCTCAATGCGATTTTTGTGGGCACGACAATTGCAACGCTCAGGTTCGACCCAAAAAACGCATAATTGCATAGGCGCCACATGAGTTTCGTGCTCTCAAAGTGGAAGAGCTTTATTCTTTCTTTGAATATGGGAATGTGATTTTAAGGCTTAGCAGGGTTTTTTTGAAGCATATTGGGGAATGCAATCCTTAAATTCCCAAAAACCCTATTTTTTGCGTGAAGAAGAAAATATCCATGAGGGATGATTTGCAGGTTTATTCTTATTTTCTCTCCGAGCAGGTGGGGAAAAATTTTGGCTCGGATTTTAAGCCTGAGTTGTCCCCTAAGCAGATGCTTGGATTGGGGGTTTTTGGGGGGCATTATTTTAGTGGTTTTGTTAAGGAGTTTCCAAAGGATTGGTTTGCAAAGGCAAAGGTTTCACAGGTAAAGGATCCTTTGGTGAATTTTTTTGGGGTTAATGCTTCCCAGCCGCTTTCTGTGTGGCAGAAGAAGGGGTGGATTTGGGAGAATGACCCAAGGGGCTGGTTTCAGTGGTATTGCAGGTATTATTTTGGGAGGCGCTGCGAGGATGATGCGAGGCAAATTAGGCGCTGGAGGGCGATTCGCCGCCACATTTCCCAGGTAAAAAACAATTGCGCAAAGGGCGATTTCGCTTGCCGCCCAAAGCAGAGGCAGGCCCTGCTTCACTGGGCCTACGACTCGAGGAAGATTTAGAAAAAATCACGAAAAAATCACGGGAACACGCCGAACATTGCACCCCATTGCGCGCCCCACGCCAAATTGCAAATTGCGCGCCCACTCCACCACCCCCACCACGCACACACGAGCGCGCACTAAACCAAGCAAGTGCGCCCGCAGGGCATACGTGGGCGCGGCTTTCAACTCCTTCAAATAAAGTCTTTGACGGTGCTCAAGAGAACTGGATTTTAAAAATGTCGGAAAAATCAAGTATTTTTGAGGAAATTAAACGTCTTTAAATTTAATGCAACACTGTTAATACATGAAAAACCCGCAAGAACTGGATATTAGCCTTAAATTTGTCTTCGTAGGTGAAATTCAGAATGAAAATGGCAAAAAGAAGGTCACATCTATAGAAAGTTACTCCAAAACTGATTTAGAAGCGGAAGGTGACTTGGCAAATCTTGTAAAAGAGAACATTTCGGCATTATGGAATTCTAAAGAAAGAGTCGCTAGGAACAAGAAACCATTTCCTGTTGTTGTGAGGGCAAGTTACCAAAAAGTAGGGCGGGAATAGCATTAGGAGCATTACGGGTTCGGCCGCCAGAATGCCCCTGGAGGCAAATTCCCAGGAAAAGATTATTCTTAACATGCCGCACTTCCCCTCATTGCAGCCCCTGGACCAATTTTTTTCTGAGTTGAACCGGGTGATAAAGAAAAACCCAAATTCGAGGCTCCTTATCGCAAGGACCAGTTACCAGGAAAAAGAAATGGAGCAGGCTTTTGCCAAAGTGACAGAGGCATTCGGTTTTAAGTTGGTGGCAAGCGAGCCATTATTCTACATGGGCGAGCCAAGGGGAGTATTCCAGTCCTTCAAGCCCCAAGCGAGAAGAAGCATTCTTGGCTTTTTGAAAGGCCTTGCCAAAAGATATAAATTTCGCACCGGCAACGAACCCTGATTTGGTTTAAAAGGGTTTGAATCCAAACCTTTGCTTGGTTGTGGGTTTCTGGTTAAAAGCAGCACAAAACCTTTAATAGTAAGATAGTCTTACTATTATTAGGGGTGATGTAATTGGCAGAAACTTCAATAACAAAGGTCTCGACAAAAGGCCAGGTTGTTATTCCACAGGATTTGAGGGAGGAGATGAAAATAAAGCCGAGCGATGAATTCCTCATTTACGGGGAAAAAGACACTATTCTCATGAAGAAGATAGAGAAAACTTCGCTCGAGGAGGATTTTTATTCCCTCTCAAAGAGGCTCCAGAAAAAAGCCAAAAAATTGGGAATAACAAGAAAGGATGTTGAAGAGGCGATAAGGGAAGTTAGAAAGAAAAGCCAATGAGGAATAGTTCCGGCTTCCCCGCGCAGCTTCGCACCGGCAGGGCCCTCTAGTTTGGTTTATAAATAACTTTTAACCTCTTAAATTTCATGTACAATAGGCAAAAATTGCTTTTGCAGGCGATTGGCAAAATTTCGCAAAAAAGGCCTTACGTGAGAAAAACTTACTTGATGAAGGCATTGTTTTTGCTAAAGCAGGAATGCAAGAGTTTGGTTGGGTATGATTTTTTTCCTTACCATTATGGCCCGTATTCGCAAACGGTTTATGATGATTTTAAGGCTTTGGAGGAGCAAAACCTGTTTAGCCAAAAAAATCTTTCCCTTACAAAGGAAGGGAAGGAACTTGCCGGAATTTTGAAAATGGATCCTGAAGTGGAAATAAAATTGGATAAAATTATAGCCGAATTTGCGAATATGGGGCAAATCAAAGGCTATGTTTATGCCAATTACCCGAATTATACCGTCAGGAGCAAGGAATTGAAAAGGCAAATGCCAACTTGCAATGGAATTTACTCCATAGGGTATGAGGGAAAATCCACAGATGCGTTCATTAATTGCCTTGTTCAAAACAATGTTTCTTTGCTGGTGGATGTTCGGAGGAATGCATTTAGCATGAAGAAGGGTTTTTCGAAAAGCCAGTTGGCGCGGCTTTTGAATATTGCAGGAATTAGATATTTGCACATGCCCGAATTTGGAATCGAATCGAAAAAGAGAAAAAATTTGGATACCGCAGAGGATTACAATAAATTGTTCGCCGAATATGAGGGGGAGTTGGGCGGCAAAAAGAATGAATTAAATGGGCTGGAGGAACTTGGCAAAAATGAGCGAATTGCCTTAATGTGCTTTGAGGCGGACAAGAACTGCTGCCACCGCGGGGTAATAAGTGATTTCCTAAAGGCCGAGGTTGTTCATATTTGAGGGAAAAAATCCTGGTCGTGGCAAAAACCTACCCTAATTTGAGCAAAAAATATGTTGAAACCGTTTGCATTGCGGGGATAAATGACAGGGGCGAATGGCGAAGGATTTACCCGATTCCATTCAGAAAACTTCCGTTTGAAAAACGCTTCACAAAATATGATTGGATAGAGGCCGATATTGAAAAAAATATTCAGGAAAAACTAAAGAGATTGGAATCCTACAAAGTTGATGCAAATACAATTAGGGTAATTAAAAAAATTGGAACTGGAAAGAATAGGGATTGGCAGGAAAGAAATTCCGTTATTTTGCCCTTGAAAAACAGTTCGCTTGAAGAATTGAAAAAGTTGAAATCCGAAAAAAAATCCTTGGGGCTAATCAAGCCCATTGTGGTTGATTTTATCCGAACCCCTTTGGAAAAATGCAGGGATTGGGAAAGGGAATTGATTGAAGGCTCACAAAGAACCTTGTTTGAAACAGGCTATCAAAGCCCTTTGGAAAAAATCCCCTGGAAGTTCTCCTATATATTCAAATGCAATAATTCGCAATGCAAAGGCCACAATATAATGTGCGAAGATTGGGAACTGTTGCAGTCCTGGAGGAGTTGGAGAAAAAATTACCCGTCGGATTCTGAGTTGTGGGAGAAAATTAGGGAAAGGTATTTTGAACTTATGAAAAAAAGGGATCTCCACTTTTTCATGGGTACCGAATCAAGATACAACAAGTTTTTGATAATCGGACTGTACTATCCCCCTCAAAAAAATGCGGAAGAATAACTCGCGCAATTACTCCTCAACCTCAAACTCCGCCTCTATTTCCACGGGTTTGTTTTTGCGCCACTTGAGCCAGCGCCAAATGAATTTTAAAATCACGATCGGGATGAAGATGAGAAAGACGATGATGTCGAATATTGTCCAGAAGATTTTTCCAAGAGTGCCCATTTAGAACCGTGTTATTATTGGGGGGCGGAGTTGTTTAAAGTAAACGCATTTATAGGACCTGCGGGCAAACCTGTTTATGGCATCTAAAAATTTGGTTGGTTCTTTTAGGAAGGGGCGAATTTTTGCCGAGAGAAAACTTGCCGTGAAGGAAGCTTCGGTGGAAAGGATTGCGGACGATATTAGGGCTGCGATTAGAAGCGTGAAATTAAAAAATGCCAAACTCACGGCAAGGGCGGCTGGTTGGAGCAATGGGGTTATTTTGGAG
>JANLHD010000173.1 GCA_024653865.1 archaeon
GTCCTCGAGAAAAACGCCGAACGAGTTGAGGGCCTCTAGGTAGTAATCAATCCTTGCCTTGCTTGCTGGAAGAGAGCTTTCTATCCTGAAAGTGTTTGCGTCCGAGGAGTATGTGAAGGGGATTATTCTTGAATCAATTTGTTTTTCCGCCTCGTTTAGGGTCAGGTTTGAGAGGTTGTTTTGGATGTTTGAGTACTTGTCCGACACCCTGCGGAATGCGTTCATTTCGCTTTGCGCATCGGAAAATTCCGATGAGTGGTCGGTTGAACTTAGGAACAGCGAAATTGTCGCCCCCAAAAGAAGAACCACCATCAGGGAAAATACGACTCCGCGGGTCATGTTTGTTGCCTCCATACCGCGTATTCGACTTCGAACACCTCTGTTGCCGGCCCGCCGTAACAGTTCACCGCATCGATGTTGTAAAGCGGGCATTCGCGCAGCGAGTTGTCGTCGTTTATGGTCGCGTAGATTACTCCTTCGTTTTCGATTGATATTCCCGTATATGCCTGGACGAAGCTTGTGCATGATGGCGTATCCGCCGAGCATAGCGCCGGAACTTCGAGTTCATTTAGGATTTCGCCCTGCGTGTCGCCAAGGTAAAATCTCAGCGCGGTGGAATTCGCGTCGAGTTCTCCTATGTTTTCCACCGTTACCTCAAGGGAGACGTCGTTTCTTCCGGTTATTTCCCCAGAGGTAATGTCGACAGAGAGGTCCCTTGAATTGAATGCAAGTGTTGCCGATGCGTTGAAATCAATCGAGTAAAAATTGCCGTCCGACCCCACGAAATTGAATGTCGTGCCTTCCCCGGGGAATGTGAGTGCGTCTATGCCGCACACGTTGGCGTTGTCGCATGGGAAGTTCAGTACGTAAGTTACGCTCCATGGGCTGTCCGGGGTTATGGAGCCCGCGCTGAAAACCAGGTTGCCGTCTCCGAATACTCCGCCGCCTGTGTCGATGATGTCTGCGCCGTTGATGACTGGCACGCTTACATTCGAGTCGTTCGCGAGTTCGCTTATCTTCGCCGCTATGATTTCATAAATGTCCTGGAGCGCATTCTGGTCACCCGCATAGTAATACTCGCCGCCGGTTGCGTCTGCAATTGCGCGCAGTTCGATTTCGCTTGCGTCCTCCCCGAATCCTACTGTAAAAATTATTATGCCATTTGCCACGGCATCTATGGCGGCGGCTTCGGAGTCGCCTTCGTTTGACTGGCCATCGCTTAGAACAACCTGAAAGCTAAGCGCGCTGGGGTTTGCCCTTGCGGAAGTTAGTTCTGATGTTGCCGAGTATATTCCGCTTGCTATGTCCGTGCCTCCCGAGGCGGTGAGTGCATTGATTGCTGAATGGATGAGTGAAATATTCGAGGTGAGGGGCTGGTTTAGGGAGCCGGTTGTGTTGAATGTTGATAGTGCGAGTTGGTCTGGCGGCGCGCTCCATCCATTGAAGTCCGCGAAAGTGTTTGCCGCAACCTGCGCGTTGTTTATCCGCGGCCCTGTTGCGATTTCTATCGTCACAAATCCTATTGAGCCCGCTGTCAGGAAGGCGAACCCGTCAGAATACGCAACGTCGGCGTAGGTGTAGGGTGTTGCGAATGAATCCATCAGGCTAATGTTGCTCGGGTCGCTGACGTCGAGAATTTGCAGGCTTGTCGAGTCCGCAACGTATGCGACGCCGTTTTCGACGTGCACGTTGTATGCATTTGACGGCGTGTTGAATGTGTCGAGAAGAACGATGTTATTGGGGTCGCCAACGTTTATTGTGGCAAGGCCGGAAGAGCCCAACGCAACGTATGCGACGTTTCCTGAAACAAAAACACCGTTCGCGCTTCCGCCGGGGTCGAGTGTGTCCGTTTCAGAAATGTTGTTTTTGTTCGAGATGTCTACAACACTCAGGCCTGAGCCCCCCCGTGCCACATAGGCGTAATTTCCCAAGACAAAAACGTCAATGCTGCCTGAGAGATTTACCCTGTCCGCGAAAGAGAGGTTCGAGGGATTTGAAGCCGAGTAAACATATAATCCTAAACTGTTGCCCCCGCCTGTGCCGTCGCCTGCCACATACACGTATCCGGAGTCCGCGAATACGCCGTATATTGTATCAAATTGGATGTTGTCGAGAAGCTGCATTGCGGAAGGGTTGCTTATGTTATAGGAAAACAATTCATCCGTGGAGTAGGTGTCCGCAACAAATGCGTAGTCGCCATAGCCGTGAACATCCATGTAGGTCCCGGAGTCCACTCTTTGGAATTCGGTTGGTAGGCGCGGGTTTGAGACATCAATGCTCCGCAGGCCATATGCTCCGTCGGCGAGGAATATTTCGGTTCCGCTTAGCCAGATGGCTTGCGCGCTGCTCGCATTAGAATGGCCGCTCCAGCTCATGCTTCCGCTTCTATCCATTACTATGGCAACATCCACCGGCTTTCTTACTTCTTCGGGGATTGACACGCCAAGGGTTATGGAAACGTTTTGGTCGCACACTATTGCATCGCCTGGCTCCACGGTGAGGCTGAAGTCAACCAGGATGTTCACGTCGGCAAAATGCGCCTCGGAGAAAAGCGCCCCTTCAACGCCTTTTTGGTTTTCGAATGGGAGCCAGAAGGCCTCTTCGAACTGGGCAAAGGAAACGTTGCAGTCCCCTGGCGGCTGCTTGCGCAAAAAGTACTTCGAGCCCCCCACAAAATCTTCGGGCGCGCCAAAGCCCGCCGTGCCGGTTATGATGTTCGAATCTGGAAAGCACGCCTCGAATGTCTGGCTTGCGGCGCATGCGGTTTCTTCAAGCGTGAATGAGCGCACTGTGACGTTCGCATCAAAGCCTTCGGGGAGGTTTGAGAGGAGTTCTTGCCTGAAAAGCGCGGCGGCCTGCGTGGGCGAATTGGAGTCGAGGGTTGTTACGACATAGCCAGTGTTCTCAAGCACGAACAATAGGTCCTCGGCCACATTGCTTGTTTGCATGGCTCCCAGCGCCTGATTGGAACTAAGGCCTATGAAAAAAAAGCTCGCGCTTATGAGTATGGACACGGCTATTGCCATGTCGAGGGTGAATGCGAAGCCTTTTTCACTCGAGTTCGTAGAGCGTGAGTTTTGCAATTGCCTCGCCTCCTTTGTATTCCACAATTCTCGAGAGCACTATTTTTGTTGCGTCCCCTCCGGGTGCAAGGCCGGCGCTTGAGTTGTCTATTCCATCGAATTCAAAGAAAAAATCGTATCTTCCGATGTTCATTTTTTGCCTGAGCAGTTCATAATCGGCTGAGTGGTTCGAGAATGCTGCGAGTTTTTGCTCAAAGAGCCGCCTGTCCGATATGGCAAGGCCTGGCCTGTTGAGGTCGCCAATTTCTAGGGTTTCCCAGCCAGATGGCTCGCCGGGGCTTCTGGCAAGGTAGTCGAGCGCGTAATCGGCCTTTATTCGCATTTCCAAAAAATCCGCATCGCCCCTAACTTGCGCGTCGCGTTCCTGGAACTGCGTTGCGATGAAAAACCAGGCGACAACAAAAATGAGCACAGCGAGGGCAAAGTCCATGAGCACTGCCTGGGCTTTTTGGCTAGATGTTTTCAACAAAAATCACCCCGCCAATTTTTTCCACCAAAACAGTTCCGCTTGAAAGCTCCGAGTTTATATGGGTGCCTTCAATGTAGCAAAAGCTTTTTTGGAAACTGATTGTGGACCCTGTTATGTTGGCGTCGAAATAGAGTGTTGTTTCAATTGAGGCGTTTCCTTGCGTGGCAAGCACCGCGCTGATTGCTGACTGGAGTTTTGTGCACTCAATTGCCTGCCTTGAGTCCTCTGCCGAGAACCTCGCCGCCTCGTTGAAGTTTCCGAGCTGCAAATAAACGAACAAAAGCAGCAAGAGAACCCCTAGAAATGCGATTACTGTTTCGACCGCGACCTGCGCCCTAGCACTAGCCAACTATATCCACCGCCACGTTCCCGTCGGAAAAGGTGGCCTTGAGCTTGTGCCTGCCAGGCCCTGCCGCAATTGTCGAGGGGGTTAGGCTTGGTTTTGTGTACGCAAACACATCGCTGATTCCGGCGCCTGTTTCTATTCGTATTGTGACGCTTTTTTGGGAGACGCTAAATGATTCCATGTTGTTTGGCAATTGGACTTCGAAAAAAACCGTGCTGCCCTCGCCGTAGGATGCGACTATGTTTGCGTGGTTAGCCACCTGGGTAACTGCAGAATCCGCGGTTGCGAATGCGGAGGATTCGTTGAAGGACCAGAGCGAAAATCCGAACAAGACCCCTGCAACAATGAGCGAGAATGCAAGAAGGATTAGGTACTCGATGGAAACCTGCGCACGCCTTCCCGGGCGTGAGCGCAAGCTGGGGGTTGGTATTTTTTTGGCCACTATTAAATGACGCTATTTTATATAAAAAGTTCCTCCCGCAGTGGCGCGAAAAAAAACGCAAAAATGCCTGAATTGGGTTATTTTTTTTGATAAAAATCAAGGCAAAATGGGGTAAAGTGCCTCAAATTGGCAGTACTAGGGGTTTTTTTGCAAAAGGAAGGTTTAAGAGCAATTATCCAGGCAATTATGTATATGTTTGAGGTTCCTGAGGACCAGGGTTTGAGGAGGTTCTCCTCGGAAAAATTCCTTCTGCGCAACATAAATGCGCTTGAGCGCAGCCTACTTGATGAAAATGACGTGGAGAAAAAGCAGGATATTGTGGTGCAGCTCGAGGCATTGAAGCACGAGCTCTCAAGGCTCTCGGGCCCTGGCAGTTCGGAGTCTTCAGGCGAGAAGCTAGGCGAGGATGGCAAAATTGCGGGGAGCCGTGAAAAATTGTTCAGGCTTCTTCTGGAGCGCCACGCGAGGCTCATAGGGGACGAGGAAACAAGGACCGTGGGCGAAATTAAGGCGATGGTCACCAAAGACGACCTCACGGTGCAGGCACTTGCCGGCTCTTTTATGGCGGAGAATTATGTTTTTGAGAAGGATTATTTGCATGCGGCGCAGAAGGCTTTCGATTATGTGAAAAATGAAATCGGGTTTGTTGACGCGAACCTGAACATATCTTTTTGGCTGACGGCAAAGGAAATCGTGGCAAATAAGCTAGGGGATGACGAGGACCAGGCCGTGCTTTTGTGTTCGCTCTTGTACGCACTCGGTGATGAAAATGCCGAGGTCGTGGTTGCGGAGCTCGAGGACGCGTCCGCGCATGCATTTGTTCTCACAAATTTTGGCGGGAAAACCATTATTCTTGACCCAATCCAAAACATTGATTTTCGAAGATACTTCGGGGAAAAGAGTGCGGTTCTTTCCAAGTACTCCTACAGGGGAAGCAAAATCAGGCGGTTTATTTTCCGGTTCAACAATTCGAACTACGAGCAGTTTGAAAATTCAGAGTTTTGAGGGTTTTGCAAAACTCCCTTTTCCGTATTTTTTTATGAAAGCCCCAATTTTTTGGGGGGAGAGCAAAACGTTTTTTGTGCCCAGCTCGAGTATCACAGAATTTGCGTTCGCCGTTCCCCACAGTAGAGCATCTGGCATGCTTTTGCCCTTGATTATTGCCGATACAAAACCCGACCCGAATGCGTCCCCCGCGCCGGTTGCATCAACCGGGGTTACCTTAAAGCTCGGGACCGAATAAATGAGCTCTCCGTTTGTTGCGTGGCTGCCGTGGGCGCCTTCCGTGATGACGACGTTGTTTGCAAGCGCCAGCAGGTGCTTTAGGTTCCTGTGGATGTCCCCCGAGCCCGTGAGTTTTATCGCCTCCTCCTTGTTCAAAAGCAGCACTTCGAGGCGCCCGAAAATTTCTTGTATCCGCCCCTTTCCGAGGGCGAGTTCGGCCTGGCCCGGGTTGAATGCTATTTTCATTTTGCTTTTTTTTGCGTGGCTCGCGAGCTTTTTTAGCAGGGGAATGTTTCCGTGGAGCGAGGAGATGTAGAGCCATTTGGAATTGAGTTTTTTTGTGTCAAGGGTTTTTCCAAGGCTTGCCGCCATTTTCATGTAGCAAAGGACAACGCGGTCCCTGCCAAAGCCGGTCAAAATTACGGAGTAACTGGTTTTTTTCCCTTTCTTTATTTCCGCCAGTGAGGTTGATACTCCCTCTTCGCGAAGGTTTTGGAGGACGCTTTTTCCGGATTCGTCGTCGCCAATTGCGCATAGCGCCGCTGCCTTGAACCCCATTCTTGCAAAGGCAACGGATGTATTGGTTGCCCCGCCGCCGGTGAAGTAGTTCATCTCGTTTATTTCGACCTTTGTGCCGGGGACGAACACGAATCGCTCGCCCAAATATTTGGGGGGGATGTGGACAAATACGTCCTCGGTTGCGGAGCCAACGGAAATTATGTCAAACATTTAGTACATTACCGTTTAGTTGAATATTAAGATTGCGCTGCGGTTGCCGCAGATTACTTTCCGCGGTGCTTCGGGGGTTCCTTTCGCCTGATGCGCGCCTGGCGCAAGTTGGTTAATTGCTCACGCAACATTGCTTCTGTGTTTGCCATCCTATTGGATGTTTGAATATTCTGCAATTTCTCGGCCCTTGTCTTGGATGGCGTATTTAACAAAATCGCCCTGCGTTTCACCAATTTTTTTAGTGCATCTTCACGCGCCTGTATTTCCTCATCAATGCCCATGCAA
>JANLHD010000174.1 GCA_024653865.1 archaeon
GACGGCGTTTCCCTGCAGATTTCGCAAGGGGATTTTGTCGTGATTGTCGGGCCAAGCGGTTCGGGAAAGAGCACGCTAATGCACGTGCTCGGAACACTCGACCATCCGACATCGGGAACCGTTTTTGTGGACGGCGAAAACATTAAAGAACTTGACGATTTCGAGCTCGCAATGCTTAGGAGAAAAAAAATAGGCTTCATTTTCCAGAATTTTAATCTTATACCTACCCTAAGTGCTCTCGAGAACGTGGTGATTCCAACAGAGCCGCTTCCGGGCGACAAGGAGGCATTCGAGGACAGGGGGATTGAATTGCTCAAAATTGTCGGCCTTGGCGATAGGCTCTTCCACAAGCCAGATGAACTCTCAGGAGGCCAGAGGCAGAGAGTTTCAATTGCGAGATCACTAATTAATGACCCGGAAATAATTTTTGCCGACGAGCCTACGGGAAATCTCGACTCAAAGACGGGGCAGCAGATAATAGATTTGATGTATTCGCTCAACCGCAAGCAGAACAAGACATTTGTGCTCGTAACGCACGACGAGTCCTTGCTGAAATACGCGACCACAAAGGTCTTCATTCTTGACGGCAAGATAACAAAGGTAGAAAGGAAAGGCAAGTGATGTTCTTGTGTTCAAGCTGAGTATGGGGAACCTTGCGAGAAACAAGCTGCGGACTCTTCTTAGCGTCCTTGGGATAGTGATAGGCGTCGCCTCGCTGATAGTGCTTGTTTCCGTGGTGGATGGCCTTCGCTCCGACATCAGCGATGCAATTAGCCAGGCGCAGGGTGCGCGCGTGACTCCGCTAAATTCTTCCGATCCGATTTTTTCCTCAATGGACGAGTCATGGGCTGGAAAGATTGAAGGGATCCAGGGGGTTAAGGCGGCATTGCCGAATATAATGCAGCTCGCGCGTTCAGTTGAGGACAAACCTTCTGACATAACTTCCGGGACGAGAATTATTGGTCTTACGCTTTCTAACATTTCCCAGGCCACGGGCTCCGGGGTAGACGGGGAAATTTTGGAGGGCAGGGATTTTACGACCAATGATAGCGGAAAATTTGTTGCGATGATTGGAAAGCCGGTGAAGGACAATTACAACAAGTTCATCGGCTCGAAGATAAAGGTCAACGGGGAATCCCTGCGGGTCATAGGCGTTTACACGACCGGCTCGGATTTGCTTGACAACAGCATTCTGATGCCGATTGAAACCATTCGTGAAATCACGGGGTTTCCAAAAGACAAGGTTAGTTTCATCAACGTGCAGTTGAACAATCCTGCCGAGGACAAAAGGGTTGTCGACCGCATCAATCTGCTTTACGGGGATGAAATAAAGGCGGCCACTCTTAGCGATTTTTCCTCGCAATTCGGCGAGATTTTCAACAGCGTAACCCTTCTTGTTGCGGCAATCGCGTCTATCGCCTCTATTGTTGCCGCGGTTGGCATAATCAACACCATGCTCATGAGCGTGCTTGAGCGTTTCAAGGAAATAGGCGCCTTAAAGGCGGTTGGCTGGACAAATGGAAACATCATGGCAATGATTCTGATTGAATCTCTCCTCGTGGGCCTTTTAGGCGGCGTGCTTGGCGCAATTCTTGGGTTAATAGGCGCCTTTGCGGTTGATTCTTTCGGCCTCACAACAGTGGTCACAACAGAATTGCTTATTGGGAGCGTTTTGGGAGCGGTTTTGGTCGGGGTTTTGGGCGGAATTTACCCCGCGTTCATAGCTTCGCGCATGGATCCTGTCGAAGCACTGCGCGCGGAATAATCATTGCCCGCCTTGATTGCGTCCGCGGCTCACTGCCGGTAAACAGCATTTACTCCGTTTACGCCTGCCAATTTTTTGGTGATTGCCTCGAGCTGTGCAACGTCCTTTATCTTGAGGCCGAATTTGCACATGATGATGTTTCCGTGGGATGTTCTTGCATTTGCCGAGTTCACGGGGACTTTTCCAGAGGAGAGCACGTCAAGAAGGTCCTTTAGAAGCCCGATTCTGTCCTCGGCTTTAACCGTAATTTCTGCGTCATAAATGTTTGCTTGTGAGTGCCACATGACATCAACCTTGTGGGTATTGGTTTGCGTTGCCTGCGGGCAATCCGCCCGGTGGACTGATATTTTTCGCTTGGTTGTCCTGAATCCGACTATATCGTCCCCGGGCAGGGGGTTGCAGCATTTGCCAAGCCTTATTTTCTGGTCGCTCATTTTTATTGCGTGGCCTTTTTTTGATTGTCCCTGCATTTTCTTGTGCCCGGCCTGTTGCTGAAGCTGCAGCTTGGCGCGTATTTTTTGCTTTGCCTTCGAGGTCTTTGCAAAGCTTAGCCACGCCATTTTCGGCACCTGGTTGTTTGACGTGATAATTTCGACGATGTCCCCGTTCTGTATGGCTGTGTTTAGTTGGGCTATTTTTCCGTTTATTTTTGCGCTCTGGCACTTGTTGCCTATGTCGGAGTGGACTGCGTAGGCAAAGTCTATTGCGGTTGCGCCCTCGGGCAATTCTATCACTTGTCCATTCGGGGTCAGTGCGAAAATTTCTTTGCCGAAAATGTTTGCTTGCGTTTTTTCTCCCGTGCTCTTTTGCCAGTCAAGCACCTGTTTCATCCATTCGATTTTTTTGTCGTATTTGGAATCGTATTTTCCCCCCTTGTACTTCCAGTGGGATGCAATGCCGTATTCCGCGGCGTCGTGCATTTTTTTGGTCCTGATTTGTATTTCGAGAGGGTGTTTGTCCACAGCAACTGTTGTGTGCAGTGACATGTACCCGTTTTCTTTGGGTTTTGCGATGTAGTCGTCGAATTCCTTTGCAATTGGCTTCCAGATTGAGTGGACTATTCCGAGTATTTCATAGCAGTCCTTTATTGATTCGGCAATTACCCTGATCGCTATGATGTCATAAATTTCGCTTAGCGGAACCCGCTTTCTTTTTATTTTTGCGTTGGTGCTTGAAATGGATTTGAGCCTCCCGGTGATGTTGCACTCAATTCCGGCTGTCTTGAGTTCGTGCTTGAGCCTTTTTTTTGCGTGCTCTATGTCCTCGCTTCGGTTGCTTGCTATTTCATTTATGGCTTTTTCCATCCGGGCGTATTCCTTGGGCTCGAGGTACTTGTATGCATAATCTCCGAGTTCGGCGCTAATGGAGTAAATGCCTATCTTGTGCGCGAGCGGTGCATAAACTTCGTTGGCCTGCTCCGCAAGCGCGCGCCGCTCTTTTTCAGGCAGGCTTTGGGCGTCCTTTAGCTTCACAATGGTTTCGCATAGCTGTATTATTACGGTCTCGGGGTTTGTTGCGAGCACCACAAGCATTTTTTTTCTGGCATTTTCCCTGTCTTCTGGCTTGAAGAGAAGTGCCTTTTTGAACCTTGCGTTGAGGTCGCACATTTCGGCAACCCTTTGGCCGAAGTCCTTCCTGATTTTTTCGGCGGCAATCCCTAGCTCTTCGGAGTTGTGGAGAATGCCTGTTAGCACGACCTCCTTTGTGCTGTTTAATTCCAGCAGCCGCATGGCGACTTCGATTGCCCTTTTTGAATCCGATTCCACCCCGTGGCTTTCCACAAGGTCGATTGCCTTAGTCGCATCGGAATTTGTGCCGAATTCCTTCGAGAAGGATTCCAGAAAACTTTTTCTTGAGGCCTGTGCCATAAGGACTTTTTCAAAAAACCATGCTTTAATAATATACTTTTTTGAAACGGTGCAGATCCTTGCATTTTCCTCAACAGAACGTTTAAATATATGGCTTTTTTCCTATAAGTGTACACATGATTCAATCGATAATGGCCCCCGAGGGGGGAAAGATGAGGGACATAACTTCTGCGCAGTTGCCTGAATACGCGAAAAAGGGTTTTGTGTGGGTTGATGTCGAGAGGCCATCAAAGGAGGAATTTGACCTTTTGCAAAAAACATTCCCCCTGCATCCGCTTGCGTGCGACCCGGTTTTCGAGGCGCACATCCGCGCAAAATTTATTGACTTCGAAAAGCACTTGCTCTTGATTTTCCACGAGCCACTTGAGGAAAAAGGCCACTCGTTCGCGCGCATAATAATTTTTGTCGGCAAGAATTTTCTTGTGACCGTGCACCCAAGAAGCCTGCCGTCCATAGATTCGATGCGTGAACTCGCCCAAAAAAATCCCGAGCTCGTGATGAAGGGCTCGTCGTTTCTCACTTACCACTTGCTCGACAGGATAGTTGACAATTATTTTCCAATCCTAGATGACCTTGATTATGCCCTGGATGACCTCGAAAAAAAGATTTTTGTGAGCAATGGCAAGCAGACCCTTAAGGAGGTTTTCAGGCTCAAAAGGCAAATTCTTGAATTGCGCAAAATGGTTTCTCCGGGAAGGGAGGTCTTGGCGTCGCTGGCACGGCATGACTCCACAATAATTTCCAAGGATTCAATTCTCTATTTCCGCGACGTTTATGACCACATCATCAGGATTTCGGATACCGTGGACGGCTATCGGGACCTTCTTACAAGCGTTCTTGATGTGTATATTTCGGTGCAATCAAACAGGATGAACGATGTCATGAAGGTTTTGACAGTTATTGCAACGGTCATGCTGCCGCTGACTTTAATTGTCGGATTTTACGGGATGAACATCACGTTTCCTGAGGTAGGTCTTTTCGGGGAAAACACCTATTACTTTATTCTTGCC
>JANLHD010000176.1 GCA_024653865.1 archaeon
CCCGGAAACTGACGAATTCCTCATGAAGGCAAAAGATGCGCTTGAAGAAAAATCCTATTTGGAGGCGATTTTTTACTCCCAAAAAATCCCCGCCGCCCAAACCGGATTATTCGCATTGACCCCTGGCCTCGAAATCCCGTTCGCAATTTACCCGCTTGCGGGGGTAATTATTGGGGTCGCGTATTATGTGCACAGAAAATCCGAGGAAGAAAAAAAGCCCAAGCCAAAAATCATTGTAAAGGGAATAGATTAGTGCGAGCGCCTATTTTTTTAATGAAAAGTACGCGAACACCGCGGCCGCGACAAGCAAAAATCCAATGCCTATTAGTATTTCTCCGCCAATGCCTTTTTGCGAGAGCGTCACCGTGGTGTTCTCGCATTCAAGCGCCCTTCCGGAGTAAGTAACCATGCACCCGACCGAGTATTGCCCCGTGGCAAGCCCTTTTGCGGCAAAATTCACTTCCGCGGATTTTCCCGGCTCTATTGCAGAAATTTCCATTGCGCCCTTTGTTGCCTCAAGGCCTGTTACAAGTTCAACAACCACGCTTCTTTCGATGGTTTTGCCGATGTTCAAAAGCTTGATTGTGATTGGTATTTCATCCCCGGCAAAAAGCCCGTCCTTTTCAACCGAGAGCTGCACAGCCAAAGTCTGAGGCGCCTCTATGGAGAGAATATTCGGCCTGTTTGACTCAACCCGCTGCTCTTCCCCGAAAATATTCGTGTAAGTCATTATGGGGGGCAAAAGCGTTAGCGGCACCGCCCGATTTGTTACCAGCACGTATTCTATTGAAAGTTCGCCGGGTGAATTGCACTCGCCTTGTGAATCATACCGCGTGCATTTGGGCACAACGCCTTCTCTAGTGGTTTCGCCCTTGAGCACCGTGACCTCGGGCGTGTTTTCCTCCAAATAATCCTTCCTGTAAGTTAACATGACCTGCGCGTTTTCGCTCCCGTAATTTTTTGCAACCGCGCGCGCAATAAATTCATTCCCAACAATCTGCTCGTAGGAATCAAGCTCCATTACAAGGCCGCCTTTTTTCGGGAAGTACGCGGTTTCGTACACGCCGACCGAAGAATCCGAGGAGACTTTTATGATATTCACCGAAAGCGAAGTGTTGCCGCAAACCTTTAGGTTGTTTGTTTCAAAGAATTTCTCCCTTGGGAGCCAAATCCTTGCAACTCCTTGCGTGAACTCCTGCTTCGTGAGCTTTGCCAGGGCATTGTCATCATTGAAATAAACAGTGAGAAATGCGTTCCTCCCGCTTGCCGGCAAAAATTCCGCGCGCAGCGAGAAAACCGGGAACTGGCCCGCGTTAAGGTCCTGTGAAACAAAATCATAGCGCTTGCAATCAAACGCCTCAAAATCATTTATGTAGAAATCCTCGTAGCCTTGTGACTTGAACGTGAATTCATTCACCGTCCCCGCAACACTTATGTAGCTCAATAATATGAGCGCAATTGCGAGAATTAGGCGTGTCTTCATTTTTGTTTCCTCTTTTCGAGTTCGTTAATTATTGCATTGGTAGTTTCTTTTATACTTTTCCTGCTCTCGATTTCTATTATTTTTCCCCTGGCGTAGTTTCTTAGGGCGTGTTTTTTGCAATATTCTATGCCCTCGCAGAAAACATTGTCCTGGACTTTTTCCGCCTTATACCCTCTTGCCTCGAGCCTTGTTTCCAAAAGCTCCGGGTGGCAGCGCAAAAGCACCAAATAATCAAAATCCGCCTTTATTTCGCACAGCAAATGCCCCTCAAAAATCCCGCTTTTTTCCTTATTCAGGGCCCTTTCAAGCTTTGGAAGGGGCACCACGAGCTCATTTTCCTGCGCATCAAACTCCCCTATTCCTTTTGAGAGCGCAAATTCCTTTTCATTCAGTGCGCTTAATTTGTAATATTTGGCGAGCTCGAGCGAAACCGCGGTTTTTCCCACCCCCGGGGTTCCGGTTATTCCAATTTTCATGCTAATTTTTGAAGTGCAAAGGAATTAAATTGTGGGCTTTTTAGCTAGAAAAAATAGGGTTAGGAGAGAAACCCGCTGTTTCGGGGTGAAACGAGAGTTAAGCTCAAGTGGATTTAATATAAGGTTTCTTCAATCCTATGGCCTCATCTCGGAGTTTCTCTCCGCCCTCTTCCAAATGCGAAATTAGCTTTCTTATCCTGGATTCCGCTTCAGTGAGCCTTTTCCCAACGAAAGTATCCATAGTGCTAATCCCCATTCAGAACGAATTATATCATAAACTAACTAGTATAAATACTTTTCCGTAAAACAAAGGCTTGTGCGGGCTCCGTTTCCCAAATAACTGGAAACGATTATTTTATTGGCAAAATAGAGCTTAAATTAGCCTTTTTGCTTATGTATATGGTGGTTTTTGGAAAATTTTTTTTTATGTATAAAATTGCCTAAAAAAAGTGGTTATGTATATTGTGCTTTACTCTTCGAATTCGTGGAGTATGGGAAGAAAACCATTTTCTAAGAAATTGTTAGCTTTTCTAATTGCTTTTTAGAGTGTTTTTTGGGGGTTGTTTTGGAGCCAATTTTGTTGATTCTTGCCTGTCCTTGAGCCATAGCAACAAGCCAAAAGACCTGGGGGCCGCAGAACCTAATTCAACGAAAAAAGCAGTATTCTAAGACTTTGCTAGTATTTCTAATAATATTTTAGTTGAATTTTGGCATAGTTTTTTCTTCTTGGCGCATTATTTTTTGAAATATGGGCAAGCCAAAGAATTTGATTGATTTCTCAAGGCTTAAAGAAGAAACCCAACGACTTAGGGAAGAAAGAG
>JANLHD010000005.1 GCA_024653865.1 archaeon
GGCGGTTCCTCTCTACATCCTTCTTCACACATATATGCGCGTTGGCAACGAGATTTATTACAGGCTCCATCATCACAAGGGGCTCACCACGCTGAAAAAATCCGACATAAAAATCAGCGGAGCCGAGGTTTCTTTCAAATATATTTCCAAAGGCGGTGTTCCGCTCGAAATAACAGAATCTTTTCCCAATGTTTTTGTGGAGCGCCTAAAGAGAATTTTAAAGCCGCTGAAGAAAGGCGATTTTGTTTTCGTTGAAAAGAAAACACGCTCTCCCCTGAAGGATACCGCCTTCAAATTTGCGTTCAAGAAATACTGCGGGTTCGCATTTTACCCGCACATTGTGCGCTCGTGGTTCGCAACGCGCGCGGTGGAGGACTTCCTCAAATCAAATCCGCATCCATCGAAAAGGCAGGTGCGCGAACTCTACACGCAGATTGCGGAAAAGTTGGGGCACAAGAAGTTTGTGAAGAAGAAAAGGAAGTGGGAGGATTCTTACGCGGTCACCGTGCACCATTACATCCGGCCTGAATTGGTTAAAAAGGTGAAGCTGCTTTCTGAGGGTGTGCGGAAAAAAGTATGAACTTGATTGTTGTAAATAAAATTCAATTATTTTAGCAAATAGTTTTGGCGTGTATCACGCGGCTCTTCTTTGTCTTGCATGTGGAAGTGTGGCAGTTAGGGCAAACCCGCTTTTGAGGTTCGCCGGCCTGAATTTTCCTCCATGCGCCCTTATAATTTCATTGGCGGCAATTTTGCCATATCCGTGCGGCGCTTCTCTGTTTGGTTCGGTTGTATAGGGTTTATTGCCTATAAGGCGGATTACTTGTTTTGGGACTTGTCTGCCCTTATTCACGGACCTGAATATGAGGTTGCCTCCATTTACTCTGACGTCCACAATTACAGATTCTCCAAAAGAATGTCTTACTGCGTCATGAACAATATTGAAGAGTGCCCTTCGTAGATGTAACTTGTTAGCAAGAACAACAGGGTCGCCCTGAAGGTTAAACGAAACGCTAAATTCCTTCCCTTTTCGTTGTGCAATAATTTTTGGCTTTTCCTGCACTCCGGAGTTCAGGTATGCTTTTAGTTCTTCCACGAGCGGCTTGACTCTAATCCAGCGCCTTCTGAAATCCATGTTGCCTCGCAACGATTCAGAGAGTGCAATCGAGAGCCTAAGCCTAGACATTAATATTGAGAGCCTTGCTGATGCTTCTTTGGGAAATCCCCGTGAAAAAGAAAGTTCGCGCAGCAACTTGTCAAACTTTTTCCCTTCCGACTCAAATTTTTGAAGAAGTGCTGTCGGAGCCGGATCATATTGTACGTGAATGTATTTATCATAAAGTCCATTCATCAATTTTCGCACGGTTTTGAATTGTTCCAGCGCATTCAAATAGCTGGCGTTTTTCGTGTCTTCAAACTTTCTGAAAAACGAGTCCCACTCAAAAAAGCTGAAATATTTTTGCATGTCATGAATCGCACCTTCAGGGTAATTTTTGATGATTTCAAAGTCCACGCTTTTGACTTTCTTCGGTTCCATGCTAAAATGACGCAAAAGGCCTTATTAATTCAGTATTGTTGTTGGTTTATGATTGCCAAAAAACAAGATTAAAAGCGTTATATCGCCATATTATGTGCCGATGATGACCTGACGATGACTCAGAGCCTCCTTTTGGGGGCGATGATGACAGATGGGCGGGCTGAGGCAATTTTTTGTGCTGCCGCTCCCGCAGGGAGTCCCCAGCATGGGGACTGGCGCATGCTTCCTTCCGACAAGCAGGTCGGAGATGGCAGATGGGCGCATCTGGGGCATTTGACCTAATTTTTTAAACTATTCGCAGCTGCTTATATTCGTGAAAACTTATATTATGCGGGCTTTGGCGGATGAGTCCCGCATGAAGCTGCTCGAAAGGATTTCCAAAGGGGAGATATGCGCGTGCAAACTTCCCGGTGCCGTCAAGAAAAGCCAGCCCGCGGTTTCGCAGCACCTAAAGATGCTCTTGTTTGCCGGATTGGTTGAGGTTCGCAGGCATGGCACAAACCGCATGTACTCCTTGTCAAAAAAAGGCAAATTGATTTTGAAGGATATCAATGGGTGGTAAAATGGGAAGTTCTAAAAAGCAGATAAAAGAGATTGTCAGGGAGAGCTATGGTAAAATAGCTTTGTCCGGAAATGGGTGTGGCTGTTCGCGTTCTGCGGGCGATGTTTCCAAGTCCATTGGCTACTCTGATAAGGAACTTGCGGGCGTTCCTGAAGCTAATTTGGGCCTTGGGTGCGGGAACCCGATCGCCCTTGGCAGAATACTGCCTGGGTACACGGTTCTTGATTTGGGGTGCGGTGCGGGAATGGATTGTTTTCTCGCGTCAAAAAAGGTCGGAGAAAAAGGCCATGTGATTGGAGTTGACATGACCGCGGAAATGGTTGAGAGGGCGAGGAGAAACGCGGAAAAATACGGTTATAAAAATGTTGAGTTCAGGCTTGGGGAGATTGAAGACCTCCCCATAGAGGACAACTCAATTGATGTTGTTATCAGCAATTGCGTCATAAACCTCTCGGAAGACAAAGAAAAGGTATTTCGTGAGGTGCGCAGGGTGCTTAGGCCAAGCGGCAGGATGTTTGTTTCTGATATCGTGCTTCTGGAGGAGCTTTCGGAAGAGAAGAGGAAAAACGAGGAACTGATTGCCGGTTGCGTGGCAAATGCGGCCCTGAAGGGTAAGTATCTCGAAATCGTAACAAGGGCGGGCCTGGAATATAAAATACTTCATGAGGACAGGGAGATCAGCAAAAAACAATACAACGGCATTGCCCTAGAGAGCCTCAAGCTTGAAATAAAAATTGCTGAAGGCCCATGAAGGTTTATCCGCGCAAAATCAGGAAAGCAATGTAAGCCGCATAGAGGAGCAGGAATGCGATTCCTTCCCAGCGTGCGAGAACGTCCCTTTTTCCCAATAGTATCCCGAAAAAAAGCGCGATTGTTGCGAGTACGACCATTGCAATGTCAAGGTTTCCGGCGGGGTCGAATGGAAGTGGCCTGATGGTTGCGCTGACCCCTAGTATGAAGAAAATGTTGAATAGGTTAGAGCCCACAATGTTTCCCACAGCGATGTTGGCATTCTTGTTAAGCGTGGCGACTACGGATGTGAAGAGTTCAGGTAACGAAGTTCCAATTGCGACTATTGTCAGTCCGATCAATGCGTCGCTGACTCCATAGCCCCGGGCAATTAACGTGGCATTGGTGACAACAAATTCCCCGCCGAAATAAAGCGCCGCAATGCCAAGAAGAACCATGAGTGCGGCTATTGGCACGGAGTGCTTTTCTTTTGGCACGTCCTCGATGACTGCGGGGTCGGAGAACGCCAGGTTGAATGCGTAGTAGATGAATATGGCGAAAAAGGACAGCAGAATTAGCCCGTCGCCGCGTGTTAGAACCGAGGCTGGGGCGCCTTCCAGGATGGTGTCATTTACCAGGATTGCGAGCGCAATTATTGCAAGAAGGCTGAGCGGGATTTCCTTTCTAATGGTATTTTTTGTGAGTGCTAGCGGGTAAATGATTGCCGAAATGCCGAGTATGAGCAGGATGTTTGCAATGTTGCTTCCAAGCACGTTCCCGAATGCGATTGCCGCGTTTCCCTGTTGGCTTGCGATGATATTTACCAAAAGTTCGGGCATGGACGTGCCGAAGGCGACAATTGTGAGGCCAATTACAAGGTCGGATACATTGAATTTCCTTGCAATGGCGGCCGCGCCCTCCACCAAAAAGTCCGCGCCTTTAATGAGGAAAACAAAGCCCAATGCGAGCAGCACGAATTCAATCATGGTTAGAGTTTTAGGCATTAGCCGTATATAACCTTTTACGTTTTTGCGCAAAAAAATAGGTTTGCTTAAAAATTCTTTCCAGCCTATTGAATGTTTATGAAGCTTAATGCACGCAGTTCGAGAATTACCGCGGGGGACAAGAGGGCGCCGAACAGGGCGATGCTGCGCGCCGTGGGATTTGTGGATGCGGATTTTGAAAAGCCGATTATTGGCGTTGCCTCGACCTGGAGCGACATTACTCCGTGCAATTCGCATATTGACAAGCTTGCGATTGAGGGAAGAAAAGGCATCGAGCGCGCCGGCGGAAAGCCCCAGACTTTTGGCACGATAACTGTTAGTGATGGAATTTCGATGGGAACCGAGGGGATGAAGTATTCCTTGGTTTCGAGGGAAGTGATTGCGGATTCGATTGAGGTCGTGGGAAACGCGGCTTCCTTTGATGGCCTCGTGGCGTTCGGCGGGTGCGACAAGAACATGCCCGGGTGCCTCATTGCAATTGCGCGCCTTAACATTCCGAGCATTTTCGTTTACGGCGGAACCATCATGCCGGGCGAGTACAAGGGGAACTGGATTGACATTGTGAGCGTTTTCGAGGCGGTGGGAAAGCACGCTGCTGGAAAGCTCTCGAAGGAAGATTTTGAGGGAATAGAGAAGAACGCGTGCCCTGGCTCAGGGTCGTGCGGCGGAATGTACACCGCGAATACCATGGCGGTCGCAATCGAGGCGCTTGGAATGAGCCTTCCGGGTTCGGCTTCGAATCCGGCGATTAGCCAGGAAAAGGCCGCGGATTCTTTGGCCGCGGGTGTGCAGGTTGTTGAACTAATAAAAAAGGGCATTAGGCCAAAGGAGATAATGACAAAAAAGGCGTTCGAGAATGCGATAAGCGTGGTGATGGCTCTTGGTGGTTCAACAAATTCCGCCCTGCACCTTCTTGCAATGGCAAAAACCATTGGCGTTGAGCTCACTCTTGATGATTACCAAAAGGTTTCGGAGAAAACTCCGCACTTAGCGGACCTGAAGCCTTCCGGAAAGTATGTGATGTACCATCTCTCGAAGGTCGGAGGGACGGCGGCGTTCATGAAGTTCATGCTTGACAACGGCTTTTTGCATGGCGATTGCATGACTGTTACCGGAAAAACCCTGAAGGAAAATTATGCGAATGCACCCGCGCTGAAAAAGGGGCAGGATGTCATAATGCCTGTTGAAAGGGCGCTCAAAAAAACCGGGCCTTTGGTTATAATGAAGGGGAACCTTGCAAAGGAAGGGGCGATTGCAAAGGTTTCAGGGTTGAAAGTGACTTCGATTACAGGTCCCGCGCGCGTTTTCGAATCCGAGGAACAGTGCCTTGATGCGATTCTTGCGAACAAGATACGCGAGGGCGACGTGATTGTGATTCGTTACGAAGGCCCAAGGGGCGGCCCCGGAATGCGCGAAATGCTGGCTCCCACATCAGCGCTTGTGGGGCAGGGTTTGGGCGAAAAGGTCGGCTTGATTACGGACGGAAGGTTTTCGGGGGGAACGCACGGCCTTGTTGTCGGCCACGTGGCTCCGGAGGCGCAGGTCGGGGGCCCGATTGCAATTATAAAGGAAGGGGACTTGATCACTATTGATGCAGAAAAGCGCAGCCTGCGTTTGGGTGTTGGCGATGCTGAAATAAAAAAGCGGCTCGCGGGCTGGAAGGCTCCGCCCCTAAAGTATAAGGGCGTGTTGCGCAAGTACGCGCGCTCTGTTTCTTCTGCTTCGCAGGGCGCAATTACGGACTATGATTGATGCCGCCTAACTTGCGAAAAAACCCCGTAAAGTGGCGAATTTTGGCTTAAAATGGGGTTTTTTGTGGTATTTATTTAAAAATCTTTTTTTCTTGTTTTAATCAGTTTTTCCCAAATTTTGGGGGAAACTTTTTTTGATGGAGGTATTGAAATGGGAGATTCATTAGTTGTTGGCTCAAAAGTCAAGGAAGCAATCAAGGCCGCAGGATGCAACACGGCAGGCGATGCCACCGATGCTTTGAATGACGTTATAGTGGCTGCCGTTAAGAAGGCCGCCGAGAGGGCAAAGGCAAACGGCAGGAAAACAGTAAGAGGCGTGGACTTCTAAACCCGTTGGAGGAATTTTTTCCTTCAACAAATTCCTATTTCCATTTTTTTAAGGATTTCATTTCTTCCTTATGCGTTCTATAATTTTTACGTGGATCGCGGTCGGCAAAAAATCCCATATGTTCATGATGCATTCAAAATAGCGAGGGTTCCATTCTGTATTGGGGAATTTTGGCGGAATGGGCTTGTTTTGTTTTTGGTATTCGCGCGTGAGAGATTCGGTCGCCATTCTGCATGCAGAGAATTCTATTTGCTTGGTTCTCTTGTCAATTGAATTTGGTGTAAGCCTGCCCGCCTTTTCAAGGGCCGCGGTTTGGTTCGCGAGCCTTATTATTTCCTTCATTGATTTTAACGCGTCGCCCTCTACTGCCTCCTGGGCCATGATTTTTTGGATGTGGGTTTCCCTGTAGAGGTATGTGTCCGGTGGCAGCACGCCATGGGTGGTTTTGGTTGCCTCAACGAATGCCTCGAATGGCACGGCTTTCCTGACTTTTGGTGCCCGATGCACTATTCGCGCATCCGCGGTCTTTCTCGCCTTAATTCCCCTTCTTTTAATTGGTTTGGCCATTTTTTTCACCATTTTATTGTGACGAGTTTTTTCGTGCTCTTGGAGAGCACCCTGTGGCCGCTTTTTGTCACCAGCACGTCGTCCTCGATTCTTATTCCAAGCACTTTTGGGATGTATACTCCGGGCTCTATTGTGATCACGTCGCCTTCCTTTAGCTTTCCTTTTTTGCGGGAGATGCGTGGCTTTGCGTGGATGAGCTTGGAGAGGCCGTGCCCGAGGCCGTGGCCGAAAAATTCCTTGTACGCGCCGAGTTTTTTTCGCGAGAATTCATAAAGTTCCTTTGTGCCTTCCCCTGCCTTGACCTTGCGAATGCACGCGTCCTGGGTTTTTTTAACTATGGAGTAAATGCGCCTCTCCGTTCGGGACGGTTCGCCGAGGTAGATTGTGCGCGTCATGTCGGAGCAATAGCCGTGGAATTTTGCGCCGAAATCCATTACGCAAAAACCCGCGAGGAGTTTTCTGTTCGTGGGTTCGTGGTGCCATTCGACTGCGTTCTTTCCGGATGCGACTATTGTTGGAAACGCGTTTTTTGCCCCGGCTTTTTTGAATTCAAAGTCTATGAATTGCGAAACATCCAGTTCGGTCTTGAACGAGCGTGAGCGGAATTTTTTCACGGCTTCTGAAAAAATCCTGTCGTTGAGGTTGCAGCCTTTTTGTATCGCCGAAAGTTTTTTGTTCATGGAGTGACCCTGTTCACTTCGTAATAATTCACTTCGTTCTCGGAGTCCACGACCGCGTTAAGAAGTTTTGTTTTGAGGTTGCCCGAGAGCCGAACCATTCTACTTAGTTCGGTGAACGTGAACTTGTCCCCTTGGGTTGTCACGTTCACGCACCATTGGGAGTGCGCCTCGCCGGGTTTTTTGCCGCGCGGGTAGACGCGGAAATCGAAGCCGAATTTGAACCCTGTTTTTACCACGAATCCGCGTTCGCGCAAATCCGTGAACACCTGGAATTTTGTGTAGAATGATTTTATTTTTTTGGCGCCGTGCTTTATGAATTCCTCGGCGTCCATGTTTTTTGCGGTTTTTGCGTCTTCGATGCCGATTTTTTCGCGTTCGAGTAAATAGAGCGCCTCGAACAAATCGAGCACGAGTTCCCTTGATTTTTGTTCGCCAAATCCGCGCTGCCGTAGTTGGTCCGCGAGTTTCATGTCGCGTATGAAAACCTTGTCTTCCGAAAGTACAATCGCCAAGTCAAAAAACCTCTTTTGGGATGTATGTTTGTTGTCTGTTAACAATTATAAGCGCTATGCCGCCCCCGGGCAGCGCCAACAATACCAATAAATTAGGGTTATTTGCTCCTTAATACTATTAGGTTTGGCAAAAAATTTGCTTGAAAAAAAGGTGCTTGGTTTGGAAAAAATTGACCCCTGGGGTTCGATGAAAGTTTCCGATTACGGCCATGTTTTTGCACAGTTCGGGCTGAAGGAACTTCCACAAACCGCGAGGCTTGGGCATCGCTTGTTTGAGAGGAACATAATAATTGCGCACAGGGATTTCGACAATGTCGCGAAAAGGATTGAATCAAAAAAGCCGTTCATCAACATCACGGGCATTGCATCCTCCGGGCCTTATCACTTGGGGCACAAGGCTGACATTGACCTCTTCCTCTTTTTCAAAAAAATGGGGGCGAGGAATTACTTTGCGGTTTGCGACCTTGATGCGTATTTGAGCAGGCCTGATGCGAAGATACCTAGCCTTGATGCCGCAAAGAAATGGGCGGTAAAGAATGTCGCGGATTGCCTCGCGCTTGGCCTTGAGAAGGGTGATGTTTATGTGCAAAGCAGGGGCAGCAAAAAAAATCCTGGCCGCTACCATGAGTTCGCATTTGAACTCAGCAAGAAGATCACGAAGAACACTTTTGAGGCCGTGTATGGGCACGTGGATTTGGGCAAGGTTAGCGCGAATTTTTTGCAGTATGCCGATATCATGCACGCCCAGCTGGTGGAGTTCGAGGGCCCGATGCCTTCGGTTACCGGAATTGGCCTCGACCAGGATCCGCACGCTCGCCTCACAAGGGACATAGCAAAAAGGCTTCCATATAAAATCGAAGTGCCGGGTTTTTTGTATTTCATGCACCAAAGCGGCCTGCAGCCGGGCGCGAAGATGAGCGCATCCCACCCAGAAACCGCGATTTTCCTGGATGACGAATTGGGTTTGGTCGAGAAAAAGATTAAGAGGGCGTTTTCCGGCGGCCAGCCGACAATTGATGAGCACCGCGAGAAGGGCGGG
>JANLHD010000007.1 GCA_024653865.1 archaeon
CAACGAGCACGAGGAAGGCGACATCATAGAGTGTGAAGAGTGCAACGAGGATCTTGAGATCAAGGTCAAGAAAGGCTCATTCAGGCTCGTCACCGACCAGGCCAAAAAATACGACGAAATGGAAAAACTCGGCGACGAATTCGACGCGGACGAATAAAATCCCCAAAAAGCATTACAAACAAAAAAATGCCTTTTTTTTAGCTTTCAATGGGAAACTCAAACTCTTTTATTAATACCAGAATAACTAATCCTTACAAATGAAAGTGTACAACACCGCAACGCGCAAAGAAGAAGAATTCAAGCCAACAAAAAAAGGCGAAGTGGGAATGTACGTGTGCGGCCCAACAGTATACGGCCCGGGGCACATCGGGCACGCCAGAACTTACACAGCATTCGACATCATTAGGCGCTACTTGGAGTACAAGGATTTCAAGGTCAATTACGTGGTGAACATCACCGACGTCCACGACGACATGATAAAGGAAGCCGGCAAGCAGGGCATAACCATTTTCGCGCTCGCGGACAAGAACATCGAGCTCTTCATGAAGGACCTAAAGGAGCTCGGCATAAAAGAGCCAACCAAAATGCCAAGGGTCACGCAGCACATAAAGGAAATAATTTACATGGTTGAGCGGCTCCAGGAAAAGGGAGTTGCGTACGAAACCGACGACGGCGTTTACTTTGCCATAGAAAAATTTTCCGATTACGGAAAGCTCGGCAATGTGAAAGTCAAAAAGAGCGTAACCGGCACGCGCGTTGAAACCGACAAGTACGATAAAGAGAATCCGATGGATTTTGCGCTCTGGAAAAAATCAAAAGAGGGCGAACCCTCGTGGCCATCCCCCTGGGGGGCGGGAAGGCCGGGTTGGCACATTGAATGCTCGGCAATGAGCACCAAATATTTGGGCACACAATTCGACATCCACGGGGGCGCAGTGGATTTGGTATTCCCACACCACGAGAACGAGATTGCGCAAAGCGAAGCGTGCTTCGGGAAAAAACCATTCGTGAAATATTGGCTCCACGCCGGCTTTTTGAATGTTCGCGGGGAAAAAATGAGCAAGAGCCTCGGGAACTTCATCACAATCCCGGAGCTTTTGGAAAAATTCGACCCCAAGGCGTTTCGGTATTTCATTTCCACCCTGCATTACCGCTCGCGCATTGATTTCAACGACGAGGCAATCGCGCAGGCCTCAAAGAACCTCGAAAAATGGAACAACACAATCCAGGAACTGCTTAGCGCGCAAGGTTCGGGCTTTGAAAAGGAAATTGGGGCACTTGTTGCAAATGCGCGCAAGTCCTTTATTTCGGCAATGGATGACGACTTCAATTTGCCCAACGCCTGGGCCGCGCTTTATGATTTCCAATCCAAACTGAATTCGCTTCTTGCGCAAGGAAGTGTTTCGAAAAAGGCGGCGAAAATTGCGCTTGGCTTTTTGGAAGAGCTCAATTCCATTTTTGGGTTCTTTTCCTTCGAAAAAAAATCCGGCATTGCGGTTCCAAAGGATGTGCTTGAACTCGTGAAAAAGCGCGAGGATGCGCGCGCGAAAAAGAATTTCGCGGAATCCGACAGGCTGCGCGATTTGATAAAAGAAAAAGGCTACCTTGTGGCCGACACAGCACAGGGGCAAAAAATTTCAAAGGCGTGAAATTGCATGGCAACACAATCAGAAAAAATCGATTCAATCCTTGAAAGAAACAGGAGGGTGGAATCCGACAAGGCCTGGGAAACCAGCTTAATGCGAAGGGGAGTGCTCGCGCTCGCAACATACGCCGTGGTGCTTTATTTTTTGATTGTAATAGATGCGCCGAACCCGTTCCTGAACGCGCTTGTTCCCCCAATCGCCTACCTTTTGCAGCAGTGGTCCATGCCATTTTTGCGCACCTATTGGCAAAAGCACTTTTACAAAAAGTGAATCGCCAAAGCCATCTTTTTGCGCTATTGGGATTAGTTATATATATCCTATTTTCTTATGTTTTCTGGTTGATTTAATTGTCGTTCGCGGGGTTTGAACTGTTGCTTGATTTGGGGTTGATACTGCTCTCGGCAACAGTGTTCAATTACATTGCGCGCCTCCTAAAGCAGCCCTCGCTGCTCGCATACATTGCCGCGGGAATCTTTGTCGGCCCGCTTGTTTTGGGAAACATTGGCCTAAGTTTTGCAGGCGTGTCCGTTGGTGTCACGACCACCGAGGAAATCCTCATACTTTCGGAGCTCGGGGTCGCATTCCTGCTCTTCTCTGTCGGGGTTGAATCCAATTTTTCAAAGCTCGCCGAACTCGGAAAAATAGCAGTGATTGGCTCGGTTGTGCAGGTGTTTCTCACGGCACTTCTCGTTTTCGTGTTCAACCACTTTTTGGGCCTGCTCTCATTCGAACAGGCAATTTACTTGGGCCTAATTGTCGCATTCTCCTCCACCACAATAGTTGTAAAGCTGCTCTCGGACAACCATGAAATAAACACGCTCCACGGGCGCCTTATGATTGGCTTTTTGCTCATGCAGGATGTTCTTGTAATACTAGCCTTGCCGATGCTCGAGAATATTTCCTCGGCGCTCTCGCCAATATTCGTCGGGATTCTTTTGGCAAAGGTGTTGGTGCTGCTCGCATTCGCATTCATCCTCAACAGGTTCATTTACCCCAAAGTTTTCGAGTTCGCGACCCAATCTGAGGAACTGTTCTTCCTCTCCGCAATAAGCTCGGTTTTCATATTCATTTTCGTTTCCTACTTCCTCAATTTTTCCATCGCGGTCGGCGCATTCGTTGCAGGAGTCACGCTCTCAACCCTGCCCTACAATTTGGAGGTGCTGCACAAAATCCGCGGAGTGCGCGACTTCCTCGCCACAATTTTCTTCGTGACCCTCGGAATCCAGCTCACTTTCTCATTCGTCGCATTCCCCATTGCCCTGGCGCTCGTGCTCGTGGGAATAGTGTTTGTTTTCAAGCCTCTCATTTACTTTGTAATAACCCTCTTCAGCGGATACGGGAGCAGGGTTAGCCTCTCCGTGGCATTCGGCCTTGCACAGGTTTCGGAGTTCTCCTTTATCCTAGCCAACCAGGGCAAAGTGATTTTGGACCAAACCCCGGGCCTCTACTCATTCATAATCGGCCTCATCGCGCTCTCAATGGCAATAACGCCCTACTTCATGGGCTACACCGAGTTTTTCCACGGCATTAGCAAGCGCATCTTCGGCGGCGTGCTCTCGCCCGTCACCCACTCGCCAAGGCTCAACAGGCGCATAAACGCGCTCGAAAAAATACCCGAAAAACTCTCGAACCACGTGGTGGTTTTCGGCGGCGGCCTTGTGGGCTCCGGAATTGCGGCGGCATTCAATTCGAGCCAAAAAGTGATTGTGATAGACAATGATTCCGAAGTTGTTTGGGACAACAACCAACGCGGCATCAACGCGGTTTACGGTTCCGTG
>JANLHD010000054.1 GCA_024653865.1 archaeon
AATTGAACAGCCGCCGCTTGCTGTGCAGTTGGATTCGTCGCTCGGCGCCCCGCGCTGTGGGCACTTTTCGGATTGTATGCACGCCTCATCGCTCACCAAATTCATTTGCTCCGCAAGCTGGTCGGCATTCTCGCTTCCGAAAGAAATCAATATCCTGTCCAAATCATTTGGCCTAAAATACCCGAACTCATTTGAAGCCGCCTTGTTCACGAACATTTTGAGCGTCCTTTCCCCGGAATTGCAAAACTCTTCCCCTGAATCCAATTTTATGCATTCTTGGCCAAGTTCGAAGCCCAGGCTTTCCAGGAATTCTCCGAGCGTTGCATCCTGTGCGTGAAAGTGGATTACTTTGCCGTTCCCGTCATGAAAATGCACATCCTCGCTCAAATGGTTCGATTCCGTGCTCATGTACTTATCCTGCGCAAAATCAAGCCTTTCCCCATTGATAAAAATTGCAAAATCTGCGTGCACGTGATAAGGTTCGGGCGGTTCATATTGCGCACTGCCAAAAAAAAGCGCGAGCAATAAAGCGGCGACAAAGAAAAACCCGGCGCCAATGGCGAATAATTTTGCTTCCATAACCTATTTTTCCAGGAATTTGTTTTTATTCGCATTCTTTGTGCCATTTGCGGTTTTGGTGAATGCGAGAACCGCGCTATTCCACCCTTTTGGGCCGATTCCTTTTGCGTGCGCAAATTTTTTTGAAGAATAAGACCCGTCGTGCTTTTTAACCAAAAACCCGCAATCCACCGAACGGAGCATTTCAAAATCATTTTCGGAATCCCCCAATCCAAGTGATGTGCACGAACCAAACTCCTTTATGTATAAGTCGGTTAGTTTTTTTACCGCAAAACCCTTGCTCTCCCCTTTCATGATGTGCCAAAATCGTCCGCCTTTGAAGAGATTAAACCCTTTTTCACGCGCACTTGCTTCAAATTTTTTTCTCCCTCTTCCAACTATAATTGCCTCTTCAAATTCGCGCCTTTTCGCCCTTATAGCATCCTGCCTGCCAAGCCCCGTCAATTCCATCACCTTTGCAATCGACATTTCACTTATCCCCTCAACTGCAATCCCTGTTTTGCACGCCAGTTTTATGAATGTGCGAATTTTTTTTATGCCTGAAGAAATGGCGAGAACATCAAATCTCAGGTTTTTTTTTGCGCGCGGAATCGGAAAAGAAAAATATTTTTTTGGGAGAAAAATTGCGGCGCCGTTCTCGCAGATAAACGGCGCAGTTATGCCGAGTTTTTTTTGCCAATGAATTATTTCGCTGCGCGTTTTTGATGACGCAATAATCAGGGGAATCTTATTTTTTTTTAATTCCGCTAATCCAGGTTTCGCATTTGAGAATGAATAATTGTTGTGGTCAAGCAAAGTCCCGTCAAGGTCGGTGAAAACAATTTTCATGCGTAATACCATGTCGGGTCTTTTTTGAATTTTTTGCGGTACTCGGGCACGGTTATTATCGGCGGCCTCTGCGATTCCGTAATCTCTTTTTTTCTGAAAGAATAGGTGATGCGCCGCCCATCCCTCTTTGACTCGATTACCTTGTAGGTTTTCTTTATTTTCTGCACCTGTATCAATTTGCCCAGCGTATTTGCCCTGCGCGCAAAAACCTGAAGTATTCCAAACGCCATATTGCTAAGGCTCTGCAAATTCTGGTTGCGGTGAATCCTCTTTGTCAGGTCAACCTGCGCCATCACATCCAATCCAAATTTTTTTTCAATGTCAATTAACATGGCTGTCTCCACGCCATACCCTGTAAAGAAAGGGATTTTTTCGAGAAGTTCGCGCCTTCCGGCGTATTCCCCGCTAAGTGGCTGTATGAATCCGGCAAGCTTGGGAAAATACATGTTGAACAGCGGGCGTATGAGAAGCTCCGTTACCCTTCCGCCTCCAAGGGGGCTAAGTTCCCTCCCGAGCCTAAGCGGCCTTTGGTAGAATGCCTTTGTGTAGCCGAGTTTTTTGTTGGTGAGAAGCGGGCCTACCAGGCCGTAAATGAATTTGGGGCTCATGTTTTTTATGTCCCCGTCAACCCAAACGATAATGTCGCCCTTTGCCACATAGAGGCTTTTCCACAGATTTTCGCCCTTTCCCCTCTTGTTCCCGTACTTTTTCATTACTTTTTGCGCAGACATGAATTGCGCACCCGCCTTTTCCGCCGCCTCTTTTGTGTTGTCTGTCGAACCGGAATCAACCACGATGATTTCATCGATGAGCCGCCTGCTTTTGTTGTCCATGAGTTTTGATTTGAGTTTTTTTATGAGGCTTCCGACGTTGTCGCCCTCGTTGAGAGTGGGAATAACACACGAAATAGTTTTGCCCTGGTCATTTTTGAGTTTGACAAGTTTTTTCACGTTCGAAAAGCTTTCGGCCTTGTACCTGTTTTTTGCGAACCAAATGTCCGCTTTTAG
>JANLHD010000013.1 GCA_024653865.1 archaeon
CCCGCCCTTTTTGCCGCCTCCGCCTTTCCGAGTTCCTTTCCCGTCCTCTCCAATCCCTTTGAGATAAACTCCATTCCTTTCGGCGGCTTTGGCTTTGCCTTGTCCATCTCCTCGACCTCGCCTTTTGCGGTGCCCACAATTCCCGTTAAAATTCCCCAAATTCCGGCAAGGATTTTGGAGATGATTCCGCCCACTAAATCCGCGAGAAGCAAAATCAGCGTTGCGTAAAGAAGCGTAATTTGGTTTGTTTCAAAAAAATATGCCGACAGCACAACCAGCAGCACGAGCACCGCAAGGTTCATTAATAGGCACCGCCCCCGCCCATTCCGCCGAACATGTCCATCCCTGCGCCGTATGGGGATTCCTGCTGCTCGGGCTTCGAGCCGAGTATGATTGCGACAATCAAAAGCCCGAACACCACGACCGGCCAGAGGCTTTCAACATCGCCCGTGAACGCCACAATGTAGAGCACGCCCGTTGAAATGAGGAATGCGAGAACAGTTGAGAGGTCCTTTGATGTGAGCACGCTAATCACGAGTATTGCAAGAACAAGCCAGGTCTGGCCGAACTGTATTGCAATCATCATCAAAAGAACCGAAACCAAAAAATTGAACGTATCCAAAATCAAATTCCCCCAAAAATCACCTTAGTTGGTCCCCTCCGAAGGGATTGATTTGCGCCAAGAAATCCTTTCCAAGAGTTTGCAGGATGAAAAACGCGACCAAAAGCCACACCAAAATCGGGTAGGAATAAAATGTCAGGTAAACCACTATCAAGGAGAAGAGTATCGCGAGTTTTGCCGAGCCCAGGTTCTCCTTTGCCCAGGAATAAATCCACACAAAGAGAAAAAGCGTCAGCACTATCCAAATGTTGTCCGCAAGGCCTTCCAGAACTGTTAGCAAACCAAAATCCTCCACAAAACTATAGTGTCCATGCCAATAAATTCCTTTTCCCTTACCCTTTCTTCATGTTGGTGCCAATTCCCCAGATTATTACGGAGAGGAACTGCAGCCCCAAAAGTATTTGGAGTATGTAAAGCCCCAAAAAAAGCTCGAACCACTTGAAAACCATGAAATAGATCAGCACGGCAGAAACAATGAGGGTCAAGTTTCCCGCCCCCAAAAAACCCCGCACGGTGGTGTATAGCACAAAAATCATGAGTATTTGCATGATTATTTTCGCCTGCCAAAAAAACACGCTGATTAAAATCGGAATCAATGCTATTACAATGAAAGCGCCCACTATGATGAGAAGGATGTGGCCCTTGGAATCCATTTTACCTTCCCCCCCTTATGCGCTGCGCCACGCTTTGGGATTGCTGCGCCTTGTGCATTGCCATCCTGTTTGCGACATCTATTCCAGAACCCACGGGGCTCTCCATTCCCTCGCGCTCGGGCGCTCCGCCGCCTCCCACAAAGAAGAAGTCTATTATGACGCCGCTAACACCGAACATTAAGAGCATGTAGAGCACATAAATCGGGCCAAAGAGCCTCCACCCGTCAAAGAGAATGAAGTAACCCATGCCTGCAATCAGTATCCATGAGAGCGGGCCTTCCCCAACGTGGTTTTTGACCCAGCTAACAAGGGTCATTAGGACAAAAATCTTGATTATGAGGTTGACGTCCGAAAACAGCTCGAAAATGAATAAAGAAACAAACAATGTGAGCATGCAAAAATCACCCTATGCAAGTGTCCCCGGCGGCGAGCGAGTTTGTGAATTCGGAAACACTCAGGTTTTTTCCCTTGAGCTCGTAAATTGCCTTGGGGTTCCAAAAGAAACTCGCTTCCCGTCCGGAATCAACCACGCACACGACCTCATTTCCCACCAGGTTGAACAAATCCTCCATGCTGGAAATGCCTCCTTCGGTTCCCCTGGTTGCCGAATTGAATCCCGAGCCAGCAACCCCGGCGAGCGGAACCGCTTCCCCTGATTCATCCGGGGTTATGAACTGCATGTTTGCCTTCGGGTGCTCCGAGCGTATCGCGATATCATCCTGGGGGTTTGTGTAAAAAATTGTCCTGACATAAGAGTCGCCCAAATGGCTAACTTCGCCAAAGTCAATTGCGTACGAATTGTTCCAATTCGACACCGCATCGCTTGACACCGCCGCCCTGTCGGGCTTGTAGTCAAATGATTCTGTGATGAGATTGCCCGTGGGGTCAAGGCACGCGCCCGCTCCTTCCCAAAAAGCCATGGTGCCGCCGACATCAACCGGCGCATTGCTCGAAGTGACCGTATAGAAAGCCGAGAGCGAGTCATCTGAAATTGTGTCAACCGCAATTCTCATCAGCACAGGTGTTGCAAGCGAAGGCCCGAACTCTAGGTTCGTTGAATTTCCCTGCCTCTCAACCGACAGCAAATTGCCCCTCTTTGAGGGCGAG
>JANLHD010000016.1 GCA_024653865.1 archaeon
CTGACCGCATAAGTTGACATCGGGTTTATCGGATGGTGCTCATCCATTGGCACGCGCTGGGCGCCGCCATATACTTCGGAGGTCGAGTACTGCATTACCCTCTTGACCCCCGCGGCCTTGCATGAGAGAAGCACGTGCATCGCGCCCATTGAGTTAACCTCGAAGAACTCGCGGGGCTTGTGGTAGGAATCTGGAATGTACGGCATTGCTGCGAGATTGAATACGAATTCTATGTCGTTTTTTTCCAGGGTTTTTTGGAAGTTTGGCGAGGTTATGCTCATCTGCTCTATTTTTATGGAATCCTTGACCTCGCCCAGAAAGTCCATGCGACCGCTGGAGAAATTGTCCACCACGGTGATGTTTGCATTTTCCTTCAAAAGTTCCCTCACCAGGGTCGAGCCTATGAAGCCCGCGCCGCCGGTAACCATTACGCTCTTACCCGCAAAAGACACTAATCATACACCGTAATACTTTGTCATACTCATCTTTTTATTTGTGTATGGTTCAATAATTCCTGTAAAGGTGTTTTTCGTGAAGGAAAGGGTAACGATTTCTGTTGATGATAAGGTGATCAAACTTGTGGATTCCCTTGTGGGCAAAAACAACCTCACGAACCGCTCGCAGGCGATTGAATCCGTCCTGCTGAACCACTTTTCAGCCAGCGGCCAATTGAAGGCGGTGATTTTGGCGGGAAAGCGCCCGAGCCAGGAAAGCATCAAGGAGACCCTCGCGCACCTTGAAAAAATCGGGGTTTCGGAACTGGTCATTGCGGGCGGCAAAAACAACGAGGCGGTTTTTTCGATTGTTGAGGCAAACCAGAACTACTCCAAGAAGGCGACCTTTTTGAAGGAGAACATGAACCTGGGGACCGCCGGGGCGATAAAATCCGCGGAGAACATGCTCCACGGGACCTTCTTTGTGATTTATTCTGACATAAATTATTCACTTGACCTGAACGTGATGCTTGGGTCGCATTATTCGTCGAAAAAATCCGTGACAATGGCGGTGACCATTCCGGGAAAAAAATCCGATTTGGTCGACAAGATTCGGGTCAGCGGAAACAGCGTGGCATCGTTTGAATACCGCTCAAAGGCGCCCACGAAAATCCAGAATGCGGGCATTTTCATTTTCGAGCCCAAGGCGCTTGATTATTTTCCTACAAAGGGGACCCTAGAGGACGACGTGCTTCCGCAGATGGCGCAGGCCGGCGAGGTCGGGATGTTCCTTTTTGACACGAACTGGAAGCACACGGGTTTGAATAAATGAGAATAGCACTGATAGGCCCTTTGAACCCATTCAGGGGAGGCATAGCGCATTCGAACGAAATGCTTCTGCGAAACCTTTCAAAAACAAACGAGGTGGACGCAATTTCCTTCAGAAGGCTTTATCCAAAAATCCTATACCCCGGAAAATTCCAGGCCGAGGGGAAAAATAACGCGGGAATTTTGGACTCGATTAGCCCCTTGAATTGGCTTGGCGTTGCGAAAAAAATCAATTCGAAAAAACCCGAAACAATTATTTTCCAATGGTGGACCACCTTTCTTTTCCCGCCTTATTTTTTCCTTTCATTTTTGCTGAAGGGAAAGAAGGCAGCAATTTGCCAGAACGTGTTCCCGCACGAAGAGGGGCTGCTGAAAAAAATCACGGGCTTTTTCCACTCAATTCTCACAAAAGTTTTTCTCTCGCGCATGGATGTGCTCGTGGCAATGTCGCAATCCGACAAAAAAATGCTCGAGCGGCTTTTTCCCAAAAAAAAGGTGACGCTATACCTAGAGCCAATGTATGAGCTCGAAGGGATTAGCGGGGCAAAGTTTTCCAGGGAAAGCGCAAAGAACGAGCTCGGGGTAACGGGAAGAAACGTGCTTTTGTTTTTTGGTTTTGTGCGCGAATACAAAGGCCTGCGCTACCTCGTTGAGGCGATGCCTGAAATTGTGAAAAAGAGCGATGCAAAACTGTTCATTGTGGGGGAATTCTGGGAACCGAGGCAAAAATACGAAGAACTTATACATAATCTTGGCTTGGGAAATAATGTGCACATAGTGGATAGGTACGTGGGCAACGATGAGGTGCCCAAGTTTTTCCTCGCCGCGGATTTGCTCGTGCTGCCCTACACCGCAATCAGCGAAAGCGGGGTCATAAGGATGGCGTTCAATTTCAACACCCCGATACTTTCAACAAACGTCGGGGGGAATCCCGACCACATAGAGGATGGCGTGAACGGTTTTTTGGTCGAACCCAAGAGCGCAAGCCAAATTTCGGAAAGGACGAACGAATTTTTCTCGAAAAAGCTTTTCAAAAAAATGGCATTGGGAATGCAAGCAAAAAGAAAGGAACTTGAATGGTCCAAGGGAAAGGAAAAAGCCGTGCTGGGGATTTAGGAAAGGCGGGCCTTTTTTGTCTCATACAGCACGCGCTCGTGCATTAGCCTGTTGCGCTGGATGAGCTTTGCAATGAAGCCTATTACCATGACCTGCACGCCCAGGATGAAGAGCATTGAGGCGAGAATTGCGCTTGGAATGTAGGGGCCGACTTCTCCTGTTGCAAAAAAATGCGAGAGAACGCGGTAGCCGAACATGAATCCGGCAATGACCATTATGGTTCCTGCGGCAAGGAAAAAATTAAGGGGCTTGTAGCTTAGGTAGGTTTCGATTACCGTGAAGCCGGCGCGCCTCGCGTAAACAAAAACATTTGAGATGAGCCTGCTTTTGCCCTCCCTCTTGCGAAAATCAACAGGCACCTCCTTAATGGCGAGTTTTTTTTCCCACGCCTCAAGAATCGTTTCCTGCGTGTAAGTGTAGTCTGAAAAAATGTTGATTTTCATGGCGGCGTTTTTGGAGAATGCGCGAAAACCCGTTTGGGCGTCGCTGATTGGAAGCCCTGTGAGTGTGCGGACAAGAAAGCTCATTGCCTTGTTGCCCCAATAATTTCCGAAGGGCATCTCCTCGATGCGCCCCTTGAAGCGCGAGCCAAGCACAATATCTGCATCGCCCTCGAGAATGGGCTTTACAAGGGAAGGGATCTGTGTTTGGTTGTACTGGAAATCCGCGTCCGTGTTCACTATGATGTCCGCGCCCATGTCGAGCGCCTCTTCGATTCCGCGGGCAAATGAAAATGCGAGGCCCTTATTTTTCGGGTTCCTAATGACTTTTGCGCCCTTGGATTTGGCGATTTTCGAGGTAGAATCATTCGAGCCGTCGTCGATGACGAGAATTTCGATTTTATCAATGCCCGGAATTTTTTTGGGCACCTCATCTATTACTTTGCCGATTGTTTTTTCCTCGTTGTACGCGGGAATTGTCACGACGAGCTTCATGCTAAAAGTATTAGCCAAACACGCATTTAAGGTTTTGCGGCACAGCTTTTTCTAGTTTTGCACCAAAACCAATTAAATATAAGTTGACCCAATGTCATTATTTTACATGAAAATCGCAGTATTTTCCCCTTACTCACTCCCCGAAAGGGGGGCATGCTCGATGAGGGCCGAATCCTTCAAGGAAACATTTGAATCGAATTCGGCGCAGGTAACTGTTTTTTCCCCCGAACGATCCGTGGGAGAAAAAATTTCGGGGTATAAGAGATATGCGGGCACAATTGCCGCATTTAATTTTGCAAGAAGCAAAAAATTCGATTTGGTTATTGGCACAAGCCCCCCCATGACACATTCCTTTTTTGCGCTTCTGGGTGCAAAGATTGGCGGAGCCAAATTCGTGCTTGACATCCGTGACCCCTGGACTGATGCCGCAATCGGCCTTGGCAATTACAGCGCCTTTAACCCGAAAATTTGGGCTTATAAGGCGATTGAATTTTTTTCCTACAATCTGGCGGACAGGATTTTTGTTGTCACAAAGGAACTTGGGGAAATAGTGGCGAAGAAAACTTTCAACAGGAAAAAAATCACCCTAATTGAAAACGGCTCTTTCTGGGAGAGGTTCCGATTCAGGGAAGATGACAGGATTTTGGCAAGAAAACTTCTCAAAATTCCCTTGGGCGCAAAGACCGCTATTTATTCAGGTTCCTTTGCAAAAAAAGGCGTTGTAGAAATGCTAAAAGCCCTCTCGCCACATATCCGCGCAAAAGGATTTTATGTCATACTTCTGGTTCCTTTTGATGGGTCTTCGGAATTTTCTGAAATAAAAAAAACCATCAGTGAGTGCAATCTATCTGATTCTGTAAGGATGGTTGACCTCTCTTTGTTCAGGTCGGATTTTGAGGTCGCAAGGTTTTTTGCCGCCGCGGATCTGGGGTTAAACCCGCTTCCCGATGCAATGGCAAAGTACTGCATTCCCGCAAAAACATATGATTACCTCTCATCGGGGCTTCTTGTTGCCGGTTTTGGAAATGTGAAAGGCGCGCTTGCCAGGTTTAC